>JAYOII010000018.1:9746-18824 GCA_038118685.1 Opitutia bacterium | reverse complement strand
TGGCATTGAGTTCTTTTACCTCGGGTGCCAAACCGTTATTGGCCGCAAGATTTGAAGTGATAAAGGTAAATAATACGGCTGTCAGTAAGTTCCGAAGTTTTAATTCAAATGAAAAAAGTTTTTTAATTGGAGCTAAGAAATTGACACGACATGATAGATAATACGAAATTTCCTTCATGTTTAAATTGTCAGCCATCTCTTTTCTTATCGCAACGCTAACCTTACCCGTTTTCTCCAAAAGTGGACCAGTGATACGCAAGGAAATTAAGGAACAAAACGGGCGCAAGGTTGAGTACATGTATATTGATGGAATCAAGGTCCACGAGACTGATCCGAAAAAGCAGCCGCAACCCAAGATCGTCAAGCCCAAGCCTTATGACGCCGAGGCCGCCAAGCCCCCCAAGGGCGCCAAGGTTCTTTTTGACGGCACCGAGAAGACCGTCTCGAACTGGGTGGCGGGAAACGGGAAGCCGACCAAGTGGAAGTTGGTGGACGGATCCCTCGAGTCCGTTCGCGGGGGAGGTTATTTGATCAGTAAGGAGCAGTTCGGTTCTTGTCGCTTGCACGTCGAATTCGCGACACCCAAGGTAGCCAAAGGAAGTGGTCAGGGGCGGGGCAACAGCGGTGTCTTTCTCATGGGGCAGTATGAGATTCAAGTTCTTGATTCCTACGACAACATCACCTATCCGGACGGACAGTGCGGCGCTCTTTACGGCCGGGCCAAGCCCCTCGTAAACGCCTCCCGCGGGCCCGGCGAATGGCAAACTTACGACGTGACCTTCCATCGTCCGATTTTTGACGACGAGGGCAAGGTTACGCGCAAGGCCAAGTTTCACGTCGTACACAACGGACACGTGATTCATGACAACCATGAACTCAGCGGTGGAACCGGCTGGCGCGGACCGCATTCCATTTCCGAATACAAAAAGCATGGGGACAAGGGGCCCTTGAAGATGCAGGATCACGGGAATCCGGTACGCTTCCGCAATATTTGGGTTGTCGAGCTTAAGGACTAAGCTCAGCCCCGATTTGATGTCCTCCCTTCTTTTTCTCCTTTCGATCTTTCTGCTTTTTAACCTCGGGGCCTTCGCCGTTGAAGTCGGAGAACCTGTTTGGACCTTCGAAACGGGGGCGGCCATTCGGTCGTCGCCCGCTTTGGGTAGGGATGGGACCCTTTACGTCGGATCCGAGGACAAGAAGATCTATGCGATCGACGGGAAAACGGGGGCCAAGAAATGGGAGTTTCTGACCGGAGACAAGGTGCTCTCCTCCCCGGCTCTCGGCACGGACGGGACTCTCTACTGTGGTTCCCACGATAAAAAGATCTATGCGATCGACGGGAAAACGGGGGCCAGGAAATGGGAATTTGAAACGGGCGGAAAAGTTTACTCCTCGCCTGCGGTGGGCAAAGGAAACTTGGTTCTCATCGGATCGGCCGACGGTCGGTTTTACGCCTTGAAAGGAGAAACGGGTGAATTGAAATGGCAATCCGATCCCAAACTTTTTTCGGGAGGGATCAATTCTTCGGCGGCTCTTGCTTTCGATGACACTCTTTTTGTCGGAGGGATGGACAAGAAAACCTATGCCTTGAACGCCCGGACGGGAAAGAAAAAATGGGAATTTGCCACGGGAGGTCGAATCGGAGGATCTCCGGCCATTGGATCGTACTCCGCTTCATCGGCAGGGTTTGGCGGAACGGTTTACTTCGGGTCGACGGACGACAAGATCTATGCGCTCGATTCGCAAACCGGAGCCAAGAAGTGGGAATTCAAGACAGGGGGGGACGTCGAAGGATCCTGTTCGATCGGTCCGGGCAACGTCGTATACTTTGGGTCCGGGGACAAGAAAGTCTATGCCTTGAACGGACAGACCGGCCTCAAGCTTTGGGAGTTCCAAACCGGGGCCAATATCTATTCGACCCCGGCCCTCGGATCGGACGGCGTACTGTACGTCGGGTCCGATGATTTTACTTTTTACGCTTTGGATGCCAAAACGGGCAAAGAGAAATGGTCCCTCAAAACCGAAGGAAAAGTCGACTCCTCTCCCCTTGTCGGTCTGGACGGCACGGTGTACTTCGGGTCCTGGGACGGAAAGGTTTATGCCCTCAGGGGAAGTTCGAAAGGCCCGGCCAAAGGCTTGTGGCCTCAGTTTCGCAATGTATCCTCCCGGTCGGGCTTGATGGATGCTTCCAGCAACCAAAGACTTTACCAATTCGTTGGAGATTGACTTTGTTCGCTTACGAAGCGAATTCGAAAGCGCATTTTTAATTCGGAAAAAACGGAAGGTTGGAATCAATCTTTCCTTTGGAGCGCTTCTTACTTAGATAACAAACAGACTTTATGAACAACATACTATTCAGCTTGATCGGGCTTACGGTTTGTCTGAGCCTCCCGGCGTTTGCACAAGGCAAGCAGACCGCTTCTTCCCAACGGACTGCAACCAATCAAATTGCCCCCACTTTCAAAGACGTCGAATTTGGCCCTCATCCCAAAGAACTGATGAACTTTTGGCAGTTCGAATCCGATAGACCGGTCGGAGTTCTTCTGCAAATACATGGCGGAGGTTGGATGGGAGGGAAAAAAGATGAAGCGCTCCGACCTCATCAAATGAAAGCAGGTTATCATATTGCCTCGATCAGTTATCCTTTGGTCAACGCAGGCGCCCTGCAACCTGCGATGTTGAACTCCGCACTCCGTGCCGTTCAGTTTCTTCGTTTCAAAGCCAAGGAATGGAAAGTCGATACCAGTCGAATCGTGGCGACCGGCGGATCCGCCGGTGGATGCTCGAGTTTGCTAATCGCATTGCACGATGACGTTGCCAACCCTCAAAGTTCTGATCCCGTGGAAAGGTTTTCATCGAGAATCGCGGGAGCCCAGGTCGCCGGAGCCCAGACCACGATGAATCCTTTCGTGATCAAGGAACGGATTGGAGAGAAGACCTTTGGGAATCCCATGCCTTACAAGCCATTTGGTGCGGAGACGGCCGAGGAAATGATGAAAAACTGGGATAAGCACAAGGATCTCGCCCTTCTTTGTTCACCCATTTCTCATCTTTCCAAGGACGATCCTCCCTTGCATCTTTTTTACAACGTGAACCGCGAGTTCCCGACCACTGGTGGGTCCAACGGCATTCACAGTCCGATCTTCGGGGAAATTATGCTTGAGGCCTGCCAGAAGCTCGGCGTGGAATGTCACTTGCAATATTGGGAAAAAGACAGACCACAGCCAAAGCTAAGTCGTCAGGACTTTTTGAATAAGCTTTTGTTGTCAGAAACTTAATTTGGAACAAGCCCAACAACCGTAAAAAAAGAAAAATCGAAATGGAAAAGCTCCTGCGTCACCACTTTTCAGCCCGCGTCCAAAATAGTTCTGCGGTGAAAACAATTTTCCTAACCTTGGCCTTTGTCGGAGTTCTCTTATCGGAACAATTGTTCGCCAAGGATAAGCCAAACATTCTTTTTTTTCTCGTGGATGACATGGGGGTGGGGGACACCTCCGTTCCTTTTCTTTACGAGGATGGAAAACCCAAAAAGATTTCCACCAACGATTTGTACCGCACGCCGAACATGGAGAAACTTGCGCAGAACGGGAGGCTTTTCACTCAGGCTTATTCTTATTCCGTTTGTTCGCCCACCCGGATTAGCCTGATGACCGGACAGGCGGCGCCGAGGCACGGAGTAACCACCTGGACGCATCCCAAGGAGTCGAAAATTGACACCGGGAGAGTGCAAACCAAAACGATCAAGAGTCCAAGTGACTGGACCATCAAAGGTTTGGATCTTTCCCTGCCTCTGCTTCCCCGGATCTTGCAGGATTCGGGCTACGCCACCCTGTTTGCCGGTAAAGCGCACTTTGGTCCGGACGATACTCCGGCCGGAAACCCATTGAACTTGGGTTTCGACGTTAATATTGCGGGGTATGGCGGAGGCGGCCCCGGTTCCTACCATGGGAAATACAAATATTCGGCGTCCTGGCGTAGCAAGAACAACCATCAATGGGACGTGCCGGGACTTGAGAAGTACCACGGCCAAGACGTTTTTCTAACCGAGGCGATCACCTTGGAAATGAAGCAGGCGATAACCGATGCGATCGACAAGGAGAAACCCTTCTTTGCTTACATGTCGCATTATGCGGTCCATGCTCCGTATGAAGTGGATGATCGGTTTAAGAAAAACTATCCGCATCTCAAGGGTCACGCCCTGGCGTTCGCCACCTTGGTGGAGGGAATGGACAAGTCTTTGGGCGACTTGATCAGGCATCTGGAAAAATCGGGCGTCGCCGAGGAAACTCTGATTGTTTTCTTTTCTGACAACGGCAGCACTTTCCACACGAATGCGCCTTTTCGGGACAAGAAAGGCGCCCGGTACGAGGGAGGGCTTCGGGTGCCCTTGATCGCGTCTTGGGCCAAGCCCAACTCCGAAAATGCATTGCAACGCGAATTACCCATTCCTTCCCGTTCGGTCGATCACACGGTCGTCACTTGCGTGGACTTGATGCCGACCATCCTTGGTCTTGCCGGAGCCAAGGTCCCCGAGGAAACGATTTTCGATGGCGTGGACGTTAGCCCGGCGTTTGTCGGGGATTCGACCTTCAAGACGAATTCAAGCTTCACCACTCACTTTCCGCACAAGCATCGCAACACCCTTTTTTCCACTCATCGAGAAGGAAACTGGAAAATCATATACAATTACGGGCCCGAGAGTTGGGAGTTGTACGACTTGGAAACGGATCCGTTCGAAAAGAAAAATTTGATCTCCGTGAAGCCGGAGATTGGACGAAAGATGGCCGGAAAACTGATACAAGTCCTCGATGAGCAGGGTGCGGACTATCCACTGAGTTTGAAAACCAACAAGCGGGTCAAACCCGACCTATCGAAGATCTAACTTTTTTAGTTTCCTTCGATGATTCGAAGGTGGTTTTTGCTATGCGTGCGGAACCAGACTTCCGCCTCACTCCAACGTGGCTTTTCCAATCCGTCCTTCCATTCATTGAGTTGAGTGATCATTTGTTGAGACCGTTTCTTTTCCGATTTGATTAGGTTTTTGGATTCGGAAAGGTCCTGATCCAAGTTGTAGAGGGCATAGCCGTAATCCTGGACGTAGATTAATTTCCACGGGCCATCGCGCATCGCCGAGAACCAGAGTTTGTGCCAGAACAACTGCCGATGAGGATGGCCGTCTTTCTTCCCTTCGATAAAGGGCAGGAGGTTCACTCCGTCCAAGTTCTTCAAACTTTCTTCCTTGGCTCCGGCGGCGGCCAGCGAGGTGGTCATGATATCGAGGGAGATCATCATCGGATCAAATTTTTTGGGTGTATTGAAGCGCTTGGGCCAATGCGCGAAAAACGGAACCCGGGTGCCGCCTTCGAATTTGATTCCCTTGTGTCCGGCCAAGGGCAGGTTGATCGATGCGTTTCCGGTGGCCCCTCCGTTGTCGCTGAGAAACCAAATCAGGGTATTCTCGAATTTCCCGGAAGATTTCAGGGAATCCACCAGTTGGCCGATCGCCCGGTCCATCGCCCAGATCATGGCCGCGTAGGTTCGGCGCTTGGAATCCTTGATGGATGCAAACAAATCCTTGTCCTCCTCGGTGGCATGCATCGGGCCATGAGGAGCGGTGAAGGAGTGGAAGAGAAAGAAAGGCCTGTCGTCTTTTGCCTGGATGAAATCGATCGCTTTTTGTCCGAAAACGTCGGTCAGGTAGCCATCGAATTTCATATGTTTGCCATTTTCTTCGATAGCTTTGGCGTTGCCTGGCTTGTCATCCTTTTTGGCGTGGTAGAAATAACTTCTTGAACCGGACCGCAGACCGTAAAAGTAATCGAACCCACGACGGGTCGGATAAAATTCATCACGGTTTCCCAAGTGCCATTTCCCGATTAGTCCGGTCCGGTAGCCCAGTTTTTTGAGACGGTCGGCAAGCGTGACTTGTTTCAGGTCCATGCCGTCGGAAGGGGGAGGGGAATTGGCTTCGTGTCCGAATCGTTGCTGATATCGCCCCGTCATCAGACCGGCCCGTGAGGGGCTGCAGACCGAGGCGGATACGTGCCCGTCGGTGAAACGGATGCCATTCTCGGCCAGTTGATCGATATGGGGCGAACGAATGTCTTTGGATCCCTGATACCCAAGGTCCGCCCATCCGAGGTCATCGGCCAGAAGGATAATGACGTTTGGTTTGTCGCTTCCTTGCAGAGTAATTGCAAGGCACCATAAAAGGAGTGGGAAGGGTAAGTTTTTCATTGTGGGTTTTTCTCGGGCAACTCGAAAGTATCCGTACGGAAGGGTTCGACGGGCAGACCGTTTTTGGAAAAGAGGTTGGGAAAGCATTCGTTGCTCCAGCAGTAGCGGGCGGCCACCGGTTCGGTGACTTCCTTGCTGGAAAGTACGATTGAGTTTTCCTTGATTCGGGCCAAGGCAGGGTGGAACTTCTTGTCGGGTCCGCAAAGGGTGAACTCGGTCGGCGCTTTGCCGTCCTCGGTTTTCAGCCCGCTCGGCAGGTGGTCGAAACGGATGGTGAGTTCTGCCTTGTCGACTGAGAATTCCTTGAATCGTGGTCCGATGATGGGAATCTTTTCACCATAGACTTGCCCCCTGGCTAATTTGGCCAGGCGCAAACCAATCGGCTTTTTCAGATGCGGGTGCCGACCCACTTCCTTACCCACGTCGACCGCCACGACCATCCCTGTGTGGGCAACCGTCTTGGCGTTGTGCAACTGGGATTCCCGGAGAGTGGGCAGGTCCCGGGGGTTGCTCTCGGACGTTTTGGGTAATTGAACGAACAAGAAGGGAAGGTTTGGATCCCCGAATGCTTTCCGCCAACTTCCGATCATGAGGGGGAAGAACGTACGGTATTCGAAGGCATCCTTTGTGGTCAGGGCATTCTCTTCGCCTTGGTACCAAATGACTCCCCGGGTTGAAAATTTTCTTATGGGATGGATCATGGCGTTGTAATATCCACTCGGAACGCGTCCGTAGTAGGTGGGAGCCGGTCCTGTACTTTCTCCTTTTTTTCTTTTGTCCATGAAGTTGGCCAGTTCCTGTTCGTAGAGGATTCTGCGTGATTCGAAAGTGCGCTTGGCCGATAGAGCGCTTTGGAGGGAAGAATCGAAACCCTTGGCCTCCTGAAAAGTTTTCAATGAAGTCCAATGCGTTGGCCGGGTCCCGTCGTCGCAATTGATGAGCAGACCGACGGGAACCCCCAGTCTTCTTTGAAGATCCGCGGCAAACCAGTGAGCCACGGCGTTCCAATGCTTGGGGTTTTCGGAGGTCGAGGAGGTCCATTTTGCGGGCAGGGTGTCGAATTGGGGCGTCGCGGTCGAACGTCGGGTTTGTTTGAACACCCGGATGCGACCGTTGGCCTTGAGGGGAAGCTCTTGCTTCCTGTCGATCGAACCGTTTGAGCTCCATTGCATATCGGATCGTCCACCTGCAATCCACACTTCTCCGATCAGGATGTCTTTGATGATCCGAGTCTTTTCTCCGGACTGGATGGTCAGCTCGAAAGGTCCTCCCGCTTCATAGGGATCGAAGGTTATGGACCATTCTCCATTCTTGACCTTGGTTTTTCCATCCTGTCCGTTGAGCCAGGCTTTGACCTGGGCTCCTTCTTCTCCTTTTCCCCATATCCCGACGGGTTTGCCTTGTTGCAGAACCATGCCGTCCGAGAGAATTTGGGGTAGTGAAAAATTGGCCTGCAGGGCACAGGCAAAGAGCAAAAGAGCAAGGGCAAAGAGGCTACGGATCATCGGCGCTTGAGCTCTACCCGGGTGTACGGGCTTGAAAGGTAGGATCGGTAAGGCGATTCCTCGTACCGCAGGGTTTTTCGATGGTTGCTGAAGAAATCGATGCGTTTGGCCAGTGGGTTCAGGGGAATACTTGCAGACCAGGACTGTCCTTGCTTTTTCATTTCCATGGTTTGCTCGTCCGGGATCATTTCGGTCAAATACTTTGGACTTCCGTCGGGGGCCCGGTCGAAGATCCACCAGATTCGTCCGCTCTCTTCCTTTGAACCTTCCGAAAAAGTAACGGTGACCTCGATGGTTTTTCCTTTCACCTCATGCTGCACTTGGGGCGGGGCAAGCAAGTCCCCTTCGACGTCGTGGGGAAAGAAATGCTTGAGCATGAACGCGGCTTTGTTGTTCTGGTCCCGTTCGGTCTTCGGGTGCCCTCTCTTGCCGTGCCCCGAGTTGGCCCCGAGGTAAACCGGAATGGAGGGGTGGTGCTTTCCTCCCCAAGCCATGTCGAAGGCGACCATGTCATGCGTGCCCGGGTGAAAGAGCATGTCCACCTTGCGCTTTCTCAAGGCATTCAGGTTACGGGAAATGAAAACGCCATCGGAAATATCGCGGGTGAATTTCTGAAGATCCTTCCAAGTCCCGCCGGAATCGAGAACCCGCCGGTTGAAGTTGGGCCCGAAATGCCCGCCGGTAAACCCTCCGTTGCGGCCACCTTGGGCCCCCCGGTCCGTCCACGCGTGTTCGTCATTGAGGCGGCGCGGGGAATCCCAAAAGGGAGAGACCGTGGCGTGTACGGCCGTCATCCGCTCGTCGTGAATGATCGCCATGGAGGGGGAGGCTCCGTTTTTCGATCCGCCCGACATGGCGACTTTGCCCTTTTCAAAATGATCTTTTTCGGCGTAAGCGGTGGTGATGGCCCGCATCAAGGTGGCGGGCCAGGCCCAGTATTGAATTTTGAACCGGGGGTTGAGGCTTTCGGCAAATTTCTTTTCCGAAGCATTGGCCATTTCGCGTTGCCCGTAGGTTCCCGGTTCCTGAACCACGGTGATGACCAGTCCGACTCCTCCTTCGAGAAGCGTCCGCTCGGTGGGGTTGGTTCGGGCATCCTTTTGCAGTCGGGAAGGCGTGCTTCCTCCGGTCAAATGAAACCCTTTGGCTTTGCGGTCGGCGGGCACGACCATGCGGACTGGAACCCGGTATTCCTGTCCGGGCCATAGGTCTCCTACGTTGATGCTGACCAGTTTCTGGCGGGTTGCGATGGGACCTTGTACCTTGTGCCAGTCTTGCAATACCTTGACTTGAAGAGTGCTTGGGTCTCGGATTTCTTCCATGTCGAAAACCTTCA
>JAYOII010000018.1:0-9736 GCA_038118685.1 Opitutia bacterium | reverse complement strand
ATTGTCCCGTGAAAAAGTAGCTGAAATGAAAATAAGTCCTTTTCGAAAGGCTTTACTTTGTCTTAGTCTTGCCCTTCATGAAAATCATACCCTTCCTGCTTTTGGGATGTCTTTGTTTCCTGCGCGCCGATGATCGACCGAACGTCATCTTCATTCTCGCCGATGACATGGGCTATGGTGACGTCCAGGCCCTCAACCCCAAGTCGAAGATTCCCACCCCCCATCTGAACAGGTTGGCCAAGGAGGGGATGACCTTTACCGATGCTCATTCCCCATCCGCCGTTTGCACGCCCACCCGCTATTCCGCGCTGACCGGTAGGTATTGCTGGCGCAGTCGGCTCAAGAGCGGGGTGCAGAATGGGTATGGAACCCCCTTGATCGAGAAGGACCGTCCGACCGTGGCCTCCCACCTCAGGCAAGCCGGTTACCACACCGCGGTGATCGGGAAGTGGCATCTCGGGCTCGGCTTCCAAAAAGACGCCAAGGGACAATGGGATTGGGCCAAACCCTTGGATCATTCACCGCTTGACCTTGGCTTCGACCGTTCCCTGATCATTCCCGCCTCCTTGGATTTTCCCCCTTACGTCTACATCGAGGGCCGCAAGATCACCGGCCTGCCCGATCGCGTCCAGCCCAAACAGGGCTTCCCCGGTTATCTGCGCGAAGGGGAGCTTGGCTCGGACTTTTCCATCATCGATTGCCTGGATCGCCTTACGCAGGAGAGTTGCGATCATATCGCAGAGCGGGCGAAGGAGAAAAAACCCTTCTTTCTTTATTTTCCCCTGACCGCTCCGCACAAGCCCGTGTCTCCGCATCCCCGGTTCGTAGGCAAGTCCAAGCTCGGGCCTTACGGGGACTTTGTGATGCAGGTCGACTGGACGGTGGGGCAGGTGATCAAGGCGGTGGATGATGCGGGAATCAAGGACAACACCTTGCTCATCTACACAAGTGACAATGCTTCCTTCATGTACCGCGAGTCGGACCAGGACAAACCCCACCATCTTTCAGACGAAACCGAGCAAAGATATTTCGAGGGTGACCACACTTCCAACGGTCCATGGCGTGGCACCAAGGCCGACGTCTGGGAAGGCGGGCACCGGGTTCCGACCTTTGCCCGATGGCCCAAGGGGATTCAGGCGGGCAGCGTTTCCAAGGAGACGGTTTGCCTGGTCGATTTGTTCGCCACTGCATCCGAATTGGCCATGGCCAATCTTCCGAAGCCGGACGAAGCGGCTCCCGACAGCTTCAGTTGGGTTCCCTTGTTCAAGGGCAAGCCTGGCCAGTTTAGGCGGGCTCCCGTGATCAATCATTCCGCATCCGGTATGTTCGCCATCCGGATGGACGAGTGGAAACTCGTGCTTGGCAATGGATCGGGGGGCAGAGAACAGCCGAGGGGGCGTCGTTTCACCCCGCCTTGGCAACTCTTTAACCTCGAGGACGACCCATCCGAAACCACCGACCTGGCTCCCCGGGAAACCGAGCGCGTTCAACGGATGGAAGCCGCCCTTTTTCAAATACTCGCCAACGACAAAAGCCGAAAATAAAAATCATGAACAAACCTGGAAATCTTCTGGCCTTCTTTTCCCTCTTCGGGATTTTGGGTCTATCTGCCGTTCACGCCAAGCCGCTCAAAGTCTTCATTCTTTGCGGCCAATCCAATATGGAGGGTCATGCCAAGATCAGCACTTTCGAGGCGATGAAGACGGATCCCCTGACCAAGCCAATCCTGAAGGAAATGATCGATGGGAAGGGCAACCCCGTCGTTTGCGATCAGGTGTGGATTTCCTATTTCACGGGCGGCGGGGCCAACATGGGGGTCGGCTACGGCAAGCTGACCGCCGGTTACGGTTCCCGGAGAAACCCGGCCGAAGCAGGCGACAAGATCGGTCCTGAGTTCACCTTTGGAATCTATATGCAAAAGACTCTCAAGGAACCGATCCTGATCATCAAGACGGCCTGGGGAGGGAAGTCCATTCACACCGATTTCCGTCCGCCTTCGGCAGGTCCTTACCCGTTTGGCGAGCAGGAGCTTGAAAACCTGAAAAAGCGGGGCAAGAACCTTGATGAAGTCAAGGCGGACAAGGCGGAAAAAACGGGGCGCTATTACCGTTTGATGATCGAGCACGTCCGCCGGGTGCTCAAGGACGTAAAGCGCGTATACCCCGGTTACGACCCGAAGGATGGCTACGAGCTTGCGGGTTTTGCCTGGTTTCAGGGCTGGAACGACATGGTGGCCGGCGGAACCTATCCGAAGCGCGGGCAACCCGGTGGGTACGATGCCTACACCGAATGCCTTGCTCATTTCATCCGCGACGTCAGGAAGGACCTGAAGGCTCCGGACATGAAGTTCGTGATCGGCGTAATGGGCGTGGGTGGCCCTTTGGAAAAGTACGCCAGTCCACGCTACGTTCCCATTCACGGAAGTTTTCGGGAAGCGATGGCGGCGCCGGCATCCATGCCTGAATTCAAGGGGAACGTTGCGGCGGTTCGCACGGCTCCGTTTTGGGACATGCGCTTGAAGGAACTTGAGGACAACCAGGGCAAGGTCAAGCAGATGGCCGGGTTTCTCAAGAGCAAGCACAAGGATCATCCGAACAAGGACGGCTCGATGGACGCCCAAGCCCAAAAAGCTTACCTGGACAAGTACCGCAGGGAATTGATTTCGGAAGAGGACGAAGCCTATGCCAAGATTGCCAAGTCGAATGGTGGGTATCACTATTTCGGAAGCGCCAAGACCATGGCCCGGATCGGCAAGGCCTTTGCCGAAGCCATGGCCAAGATGAAATAAAACAACATGAAAACCTTTTCTCTTCTTTTCCTTTCACTGTCCTCCCTGCTTCTGGCGAAGGCCAAAGCCGAGCCCAATACCTTCAAAGTCTTCCTCCTTGCGGGGCAGTCCAACATGGAAGGGCAGGGAGTCGTCGACATGGATCACCCCCAGTACTACAACGGGGGCAAGGGTACGCTCCTTCGCGTCATGAAGAACGCATCCGACCCCAAGCGTTATGCTCATTTGAAGGACGCAAAGGGAAACTGGGTCACCCGAAAGGATGCCTTCATCCGCTTCCGCAACAAGCAGGGGGTGATGGCGGGAGGCGTGAGCATCGGGTTTACCGGATACGGGAGCATGAAAAGCAGGCACCATATCGGGCCGGAGCTCCAGATCGGCCACCGCCTTGGTGACCACCTGAAGGAGCCCGTGCTCCTGATCAAGACGGCTTGGGGAGGGAAGAGCCTATACAAGGATTTCCGCCCCCCTTCCGCAGGCGGGGAAACCGGTCAGTACTACCAAAAGACGTTGGCCGAGGTCGACGAAGCCCTCAAGAACTACCGCAAGGAATTTCCCTCCCTGAAGGAAAGAAAGCCCGAATGGGGAGGCTTCGTCTGGTTCCAGGGGTGGAACGATATGTTTAATCAGGATGCCCTTGCCCAGTACGAACAAAACCTCGTTCATCTGATCAAGGACCTGCGGGCGCACTTGAAGCAACCCAACTTGCCCGTGGTGGTGGGGGAACTCGGAAACATGGGAGAAGATGCGGGCAAGAACATGAAGGCCATCCGACAGGCCCAGCGCAAGGCCTGTGAACGAAAGGAATGGAAGGGGAAGGTCTCCTTCGTCAAGACGACGGATTTTGCCCGCCCCAAGGAGGAATCACCGAACGTCGGACACGGTCACCACTGGTTCGGCAATGCGGAAAGCTACTTCCTGATCGGGGATGCCTTGGGGGCGGAGATGGTCCGCCTGTTGAAAAAGAAGAACTAGGCTTAGCGTCGGCGCTTGGAGATGATCTCCGAGACCTTCTTGTCGAATCCGTCGCCTTTTCCTTCCTTGGCCAGGCGAGCTTTTTCAGCTTTTACGAAATCCCGGCGCTTGGCGAGGAGTTCGTCCAGTTTCTTTTGCAACTCGGCTCTTTTGGCCACCTGTTCCTTAAGATGGGCCGTGCGTTTTTCGGGGGTCATTTTCTTCAGCTCATCGGAGAGTTTCTCCTCTTCGATCTCGTCGTAATCGTACTTGCCGGAAGCCAATCCGGCAACCAAGTCGCCATCTCCGTCAATATAAGCCCCGGCAGCGGGAGCGGGAGCGGAGGAATATAGGGAGGCCGAGGATTTTGACTTCAACGAAAGAACGGAGAGTCGGTCGGCGGCCACCTCGTCCTTGGCCTCCGTGGCGAGCTCTAGCTTTTTTCCCACGATCTCCCGTACCTCGGCTCTGCCATAGGCAACCACGGTAACGCCCAGTTCGCGGTTGAGTTTGGCGATCTCAGCGTCCACGGGCGTGCTGATGGCGGCGACCCCGCCGCTTTGAGCAATCGCCACGAAGTCACCTTCGGCGAGCTTGGCGATTTCCTTCCAAATCGGAGTGGTGGAGGCCATGCTTCCGCATTGCACGGTGTTGAGGATGATATTGTTTTTGGCCGCCAGTTTGCAGATTTCGGGATACTTGACGTCGTCCTGGTAGTCCATGTGCGGGGGAGCGTCTCCCACGAGGAAAACGAGCTTGAGAACCTTCTTGCTCTTGTTCCATTTGATCTTGGTAACGGCTTCATGCAGGGCTTGGTTGACCGACTCGGGGGTGTCCCCCCCGCCTTGGGCCTGAAACTTCATGAGCTTGGCATAGATGTCGTCGATATCGTCGGAAAGGTCGTGAACTTGGGTGACGTAGGCTTCCTTGCGGTCGCGGTAGCCGATCAATCCGATGCGCAGGTTGGGGGTGGGTTCGCTTGCCAGGATCTCGTTGGCGATTGCCCAGATCTTCTGCTTGGCTCCCTCGATCAGACCCCCCATGGAACCGGTGGTGTCGAGAACGAAACATACCTCGATGGTTTCTTTCTTGGGTTTCTTCCCTTTCTTTTTGTCGCCGTCTTTGGCGGCCAAGGGGGCGAGGATCAGGCAGGCAGTGAGCAGGAGAGCTAGCTTTTTCATGGTGGGTCTGGTTGGTTTGTCAAAGGTAAGGGCCTATCTCCGGCAACGGATGATCTTGCCCTGGTGGAAGAGGTCGACGTTGGCGCCGAGGGAAAGGAACTTGATCAGTTCGGGGTGTTTTTCCAAAAAGTCGAAGTATTCTTTGGAGGCGAACTTGAGTTTCTCGATTTCCTTGCCCTTTTCATCCCGGGCCTCGTCGTCGATCCAAAGATCGCCCGCGAGATGAAAGGTCTTGCCCTCCAACATTCTGTTCTCGGAGGCAATCGGTTTGTTCGTAACTTTGCCTCTCGCGTAGGCCAAATCCTTGGCAGCGCTGAAACTCGACAGGGCGTCGGCGTCCTTGAGGGCGATGCCCGAGGCTGCCCCGCGCACGGCGTTTTCGCCGGACTTCTCGCTCTTGAAGCTGTCGTAAGCGATTTTGGCTTCGGCTTCGATCGCCAAGAGTTCTTTTTCTTCAATGGGAGCGGCGGACCCGGGAGCAATTCTTCCGAGGCTGCGTCTTGCGATTGGAATATCCTTTTCGTCCTCAATTATAAGATAGCTGGTGTAGGGGGTGACGATTCCATACTTGCGGGCGAGCCGGGCAACTTCCTCCTTCAATTCCTTCTTTTCGCCACGCAAGCGGATTTCATCCAAAAGATAGCCCACTCTGCGGGTTGCCCAAATGCGGGGGATGAAAGAGTTTCCTTCCTTCTTTTTGGGAAAGACAGCCCCGTATTCGAAGGTTTTCTTTTTGCCTCGGATTGTTCCTTCGAGAGTGATCTTCCCTTTCTTGCCGCCTGGTTCGTAGCGGCCGAGCACGACCATTTGGTCTCCCTTGAAGAGGTCGGGCAGGTTCTTCGGATAGATTCCCCGGACCCGATTCGGGCCATCGATCGTAAGCTTGAGATCGGCCAACACGGGTTCGGAAATCTTGGCGTAGAAGCGCGAGAGCTTGTACTCGAGGTTTTCCTCAGGCAGGACGTATTGGCTGGCGGCCTTGGTCTCCTCCGTAATCTTGTCGAGGAGGTGGGTGTTGACGTTGGTTCCTATGCCCAGGCAGAAAACCCGGATCTTGCTCTTCGAGCCCTCGGTCTTCTTCCTTAGGGAGTTAAGGATGACGTCTTCCTTGATGGCGCCGATGGTAGGCTGGCCGTCGGTCATGAAGATGACTTGAGTGGGGCGTTTGTCCGAAGCTTTCTCGGAAATGATGGAAGCCGCCTCCACGAGAGCCTCCTCGATTGCGGTCCCGCCGATGGGCCGGACCGAGTCGATGAATTTTAAGGCTTTCTTTCGGTTTTTCTCTCCGGCTGAAACCATTTTTCCGAAGATTGGTTCGGCCTCGGTGGAAAAACGGATCAACTCGAACCGGTCTTCCTTGTTGAGGCTGTCCACGCAAAACTTGAGCGCTTCCTTGGCTTGCTCGATCTTCTTGCCCCTCATCGAACCGGACGAATCAAAGACGAAAACCACGTCCTTCGGGATAACCGAACTCTTGTCGTCCCATGCCCCCGGATTGAGCAGGAGCATGAAATGTCCCTCTTCGTCCTCTTTGTCTTCCTTGTGCGTGAGCACGCTCAGGTCGATATCGCTTCCACCCTTGTCCTTGAGGGAGTAATAGAGGAGAAAGTCGGCGTCGGTCGCCATGTTCTTCTTTTCCAAGCCAACGACCACGCGTCGCTTGCCGTGGCGCTTGATCTCCGTCTCGTGGGAAGGGGAATAGATCGACTTGATTTCCGCTTCGGAAGTTTCCAAGTCGATCTTCATGGACAAGTCCTCGATTGGCTTGGAGGAGTATTTCTTGGTGTTGAGGTGGTAAAGGTACCGGACCATTTTGCCGTCCCGCTCCAAAATCTCAGTGTAGTTGATCTTCACTTCCTTTTCCTTCCTTGGTTCGATCGGGAAGATTCTCACCTTGAAGAGGCTCTGACCGGCGTATTCGAAAAGGGCGGGGTCCAAGGCCTTGCGAACGATGTCCTCGTAGATCTTACGGGCTTTTGCCGAGTCGAGCAGTTCGGCCTTTTGCATCTTCCCGTTCACTTCCATGGAGAACTTGTCGATCCGGGCGCCCTTGGGCACGGGGAAAAGGAAGGTTCCTTCCATCCGTCGGTCGGACGGGTTGTAGAAAACCTGACGGAGTTTGGTGACGGCGACCTGATCCTTGATCGTCACCTCGACGTTCTGGGTTTTCAATTCAAGAGGAAGGAACTGGCGGATGGGACGATGAGGAGGGATCGGACGGGGAGGCCAAGGCGGTCGCGGATGAGGCGGGCGGGGCAGGACATGGGCTTTGTCCACGATGATCAAGCCGTTTGCGTAGGCGCTTTCCCCCAATCCCGGATACAAGAGGATCGCGGGAAAAAAAAGGACCCGACGGAATCGTTTGAGCGAGGCTTTGAAAAGTTCCATGTTTGCTTAGACGCAAAACGCGGAACTTTATTAGAAAAAAATCAAAAGGTTTGAAAATCCTGGCTTATTGGATCTCAAGCAACTCGCATTCGAAGATGAGGGTGTCTCCGGGTTTGATCTTGCCGCCCGGGCGGGGGTTGTCCCCGTAGCCTAGTTCGCTTGGAATGTAAATCCGCACTTTTCCTCCCACTTGGCATTTGGTCAATCCGCCGGAGAAGCCTTTGATTACACCGTTCATCGGAAAGCTGGTAGGTTGCCCGCGGTCGACCGAACTGTCAAAAACCGTTCCGTCAATCAAGGTGCCATGGTAATGAAGCCGGACCGTGTCGCTCATGGTCGGGGTCGCACCGGTGCCTTTTTTCAAGATTACGTAATAAAAGCCAGAGGGATCCTTCATGACTCCCGCCTGCTTGCTAACCTTTTCTAGGAAAGCCTTCCCTTTGGCCTTGTTTTCGGCGGCCAATTTCGAACCTTCGGCTCGTTCCGCTTCCCGGGCAAGTTGCATCTTCTGCATCATGACTGCTTGAATTTTGGATTGAAGGGAATCGGGGGGCATGGCCTTGGTCTTGATCCCTTTCTTCATCCCGGAGAGGATCAAGTCGATTTGGGCATCTGTGAACTGCATTCTGCCCAAGCCCGTGCCATCGGCCAACACCATGCCTATGGCTTCATAGACTTCGGCATCGGGAATGGGTTTTCCAATCAGCGTTATGCTTTCGCTTCCGGTCTGAGCGAAACTTGCGGGGAGGAGGCCGAAGACCAGCGTGGAAAATAAACCGGCAAGCAAGGCTTTGACTCGGAGAGGGAAGGTAAGGGTAATCATTCCCGAACGCTCCCATGTTTTTGGGAAGAGTCAATTCAATTGAAAGGTATCATTGACCAAACTGGGCTTTAGGTCTTGTCCAAAAGCTTTGCAAAATGCAATTCAAGCGTGGACAAGAGATGTCGAACCAACAAGATTCAAGGATCGACTTCTTTGAATTTCAAACCCAATGAACAAACTACTTCTCATTTCGCTTTCCTTGCTCACGTCCTTGCAGTTTGGCTTCACGGCCTTGGCAAACCCTTTGGTCTACCAAGGTAAATCGGGCCCCGGCAAGGGGAAGCACATTGTGTTTATCGCCAGCGATCACGAGTACCGAGGAGAAGAAACCTGCCCCGCTCTCGCCCGGATCCTGGCCAAGCGATATGGTTTCAAGTGCACCGTGCTTTTCGGTCTGGACGAGAATGGTCACATCAAGCCCGGTTCTTCGAGAATTCCAGGCACCGAAGTGATCAAGGATGCGGACATGCTCTTTTTCTTTATCCGCTTCCTGGCTCCCGATGACAAGACCATGCAGCCGATCATCGACTACTTGGACAAAGGGGGACCGGTTGCCGGTTTGCGAACGACCACGCACGGTTTCAACGGTCTCAAAGGCAAGAACAGCAAGTACAACTATAACTCCCGCAATCCGGAGTACGACTGGGGCTTCGGCCGTCAGGTCATCGGGGAAACCTGGAGGCCCAGGGAAGGGGCAGGCCATTACGGTAAAAATCACAAGTACAGCACCCGTATGTTCGTGGTTCCCGGGCAAAAGGATCACCCCGTGATGCGGGGAGTCAACGACATGCACGCCATGTGCGGAGCGTACAGCGCCGTCCCGATCGAGGGATCCGTAATCCTTGGCAAGAATCAGGTTCTTGATTCGATGAAACCGGACGGCAAGCCTTTGCCCGGCAAGCCACCCAGTCCTTGCATTTGGGTGCGTGAATACGACTCCAAGTCGGGTAAAAAAGGGCGCGTCTTCGCCACCACCCAAGGGGCTTCTCAGGATATCGTGAGCGAAGGATACCGTCGTTGCATTATCAACGGTGTCTTTTGGTGCATGGGCATGGAATCGGATATCAAGGGTGACATGAACGTCGATTTCGTAGGTCCCTACCAACCTACCAAGTTTAGCTTCGGGGGTGGCCGCAAAAAGGTCAAACCTTCCGATTTGGCCGGATTCGAGAGTCCGTTGCTTCCAGAGAAGAAGTAGTATCGGTCTTGAGTTCCGGGGTCGGTTCCTATTGGCCGTCGTTTTCTGCGTCAGTCCGATAGATAAAGTCGAACCATTGCCCCTTTCGCTTGCCGTCCAGGGTTATGTCGAAAGGTATGATCCCAAGTCCCTTTTGGGTCTTTTTCCGCTCCATGCGGAGCTTGACTTGGTAAGTTGTCCGTTGTTCGGGTGGGATTTTGCCTCGCAGGACGGGTGGGTCGGCCGTGATGCCGGCCGGGGTCGCCAGAGTAATCTCATGGGATTGTACGGTGGAGCGGAAGTTGCGAACCGTGATCTCGACGGACTGGGTCTCTTTTTGCGAAAAGTCGACCCGGTAGGGATAGGCCGATACCCAGTAGGGGTCGTAGAGGTACTCGTAGTCGGACTCGGGCAGTAGATCTTGG
>JAYOII010000017.1:2281-20037 GCA_038118685.1 Opitutia bacterium | reverse complement strand
GGCTGCTTCTTGGGTGGATGGGAAGGTCAACGGAGGCATACAGTTGGACGGGACCGACGACTACCTCGCCATTCAAACCCTCAATTACACGCAAGCCGGGCAGATTCCCGCCGTGACCGTGGTTGCCTGGTTGAAGACCTCTGCCACAACTACAACTCAGAGGTACGTCATAAGCTACGATCGGTCCACGAACTGGCGAGTTACTGTAGGGGGTGACAACAACAACGGGAAACTCTTTTTCGCATCAACCGATTCGGCAGAGGTGACCGCCGACAATTATAGTAATTCCGTCGTCAACGATGGCGCCTGGCATCTGGTTGCCGCCACCTATGATTCGGTCACAAGTCTGAAAAAGTTTTACTTGGACGGCAGTCCGAACGGGTCCGCGAGCGTTCATGGGAACCTCGCCTTGGGAAGCGGGGCTTACACTCGTTTCGGTACGATCGGAACAACCAACGAAGACATTGCCTACAACACCTTGCAAGAAGGATCGCGCGGAGGCTTTTTTCAAGGCACGCTTGATGAAATCCGCCTCTATGACCGGGCTCTTACAGATGCCGACGTCGCTTACCTGTATTCACAGGCAACGACGGATACTGATGCCGACGGGTTGACCAATGCCGAAGAGGATAGTTTGGGCACGAATTCAAACAACGCCGATTCCGACGGGGACGGTATTTCCGACGGGGACGAAGTCAAAGGCTATCATACTTACTCTCAAATCAACGGCAGTTTCACTTGGACCGCCGCCAAAGCGGACGCCGAAAGCCGGGGCGGGTACTTGGCCACGGTTACGAGCGAGGAGGAGAATGCTAGAGTCTTTGCTGCGGTTCAAAGCAATAACCCATGGCTCGGTGGAACGGATCAAGCGGGTGAAGGGACATGGGCTTGGGTGACTGGTGAATCGTGGTCATACTCGAATTGGTATACGGGGCAACCCGATAACGATTCGGGAGCCGCTGACTATTTGCATTTCTGGAATGGTGGAGATCAATGGAATGATTTGCCTAATGTTCCAAATTCCATTCACACCGATAGGGACTACATCTTGGAAACCGTTCATGCTCCGACCAATCCACTCCTCGCCGATTCGGACGGAGACGGGGTGGAGGATTTAAGCGAGATCAATCAGGGAAGGAATCCTAATTTTGCCGAACTTACCGGTTGGACGGAGGTCGGGGACGCGGTCTGGGCTCGGCAATCGAGCGACTTGACGGTGTTTCAGAGTTTCAATTCGACTTCTCATGCTTTCTACCTTTCTCCCTACGACGTTTTGAACAAAAAGATTACTTTTGAAATGGAGGTGAGCGACCCAACGGACAACGATTGGATCGGGTTCGTCGTAGGGTACGTGGATGCTTCCAACTATCATTATTTTACTTGGACACGTTCCGAGCCTAGCGGAGCCACAGGTCCTCCGGACGGTTGGAAATTTCAACGAGTCGAGAACGGAGTGACGACGGTCCTGGCGGTGGACGAAACCGATTACACGAGGGGTTGGGAACAGGATGCCCAGTACAAAGTGACCGTTCATTACACTTCGGGGAAAACGGTGATTCATCTTGAAGGAGGAACATTGGCGTATGCCAACGGCCAGGCCTTGGCCACCGTTTCGGGCAATTTTGCTTCCGGCAAATTCGCTTTTTATTGTAATTCTCAACCTTCCATAACTTACGAGAACCTCAAGTTCGAACCGCTTTATTCTCCGACCTTGAGTTTGATCGGAAATTCCTCCATGAGCGTGGAGGGGGCGACTTCTTTTTCCGACCCCGGGGCTACGGCCAGCGATCCCGAAGATGGAAACCTGACCTCCTCCGTACAGGTGTCCGGTACCGTCGATCTCCAAACCGTCGGCCCATATGTTTTGACCTATACGGTCACTGATTCCTCCGGGATCGAGGTGAACGCCACCCGCACGGTGAACGTGGTGGACACCACGGCTCCGGTGATTACGCTGAATGGTTCGGCAACCGTGACGCACGAGGCGTCCACTCCTTACCTCGACGCCGGGGCGGGATGGACGGATACGGTCGATGGTCAGGGAAGCCTGAACGGTGCGGGGGCTGTTAACGTCGCTGCGGTGGGAAGTTATCAGCTGACCTTCGATTACACGGATGCCGCGGGAAATGCCGCCGCCCGGGTGATCCGCACGGTGAACGTGGTGGACACCACGGCTCCGGTGATTTCACTGACGGGCGATCAAGAAGTCAGGCATCAGGTCTGGCAGGCTTACCTGGATGACGGGGCCACGGGTATCGACAGCGTGGACGGCAATCTGACGTCTTCGATTCTTTTGGTCAATCCGGTCGATCTGAATCAACCCGGCCGCTATGTTCTCACTTATGACCTGACGGATGCTTCCGGGAATGCGGCTCAACAAATCAGCCGGACGGTCGAGGTTTATAATTCGGCTCCCAATGATATCTTGTTGTCCGGCGCAATCCTCGACGAGAATCAACCTGCCGGAACTTGGGCGGGCGAATTCTCGACCAATGATCCGGACGATCCAAGCGGGGTAAAGGACTATCTTTACACTTTGGTCGAAGGCAATGGGTCGACTGACAACGCGAACTTTGTTTTGGAACTCAACGGGACCCTGCGTTCCGCAACGACCTTCGATTTCGAGAGTCGGAACGCTTTTCAAATCCGGGTTCGCTCCACCGACGAGTTCGGTGGTTACAAAGAGGAAGCTTTTCAGGTCAAGGTGACGGATTGCTTCGTTCCGGTCGTGGAAACCCTTTCAGCGAGCGAGGTTCAGGCGAGTTCGGCCAAACTGAGCGGTCGATTGGAGGATGCCGGCGGGTTGAGCATTTTGGAACGGGGTTTTGTACTCGGGGCCGAACCCTTTCCGGTTCATGGCCAAGCGGGCGTCTCGGTCATTGCGGGTCAACTTTCCGGAAACTCAGGGGAATTCGATGGCCAAGCCAACAACCTGTCTTCGACGGGCAAATATTATCTGCGGGCCTTCGCGAGGAACTCGGAGGGCATCGGGTACGGGTTGGAAAAAAGCTTTGATACCTCGGGTTGGTTGAGCAAACCGGCTTGGACCGATTCGACACCGGGAGGGGCTCAGGGCTGGTGGACGAGTCCCTGGTTCGGAAACTTCTTTCTTTCCGCTAACGGATGGGCCATGCATGACAAGATGGGCTGGGTCTATCCCGTAAAGGGGAAGACGGCCGGGGTGTGGTTTTGGAAAAAGGGCCAAGGTTGGCTTTGGACCGATTCGGACCTCTATCCAAGGTTGTACGCCGACTCGTACAAGAGTTGGGTTTATTTTTACGGGGCGTGGGAAGGCAAAAAGCTCTTCTTCCGATACGACGAAGACCAATGGATCACTTCGGAGGAGAAATGAAGGAGAAAAGTTTTCATACGGCGTATCTCGGCTTCCTGTTCCTTGCGTTTGCCTCGCTTGTCTTTCTTCCTTCCGGTTACGGGTGGGGTCCGAAAATGGAAGCGGGCGCGGTCATTCTTGCGGAGCGGATCGATCCGGTGGTCTTTCGGGGCGCCGACAATCAACAAATCGACGATGCCCAGGCAACCGTTGGATCCATCGTGCCCGAAGGGGCTTCCGTGGAGACGGGTCCGGGTGGAAGGGCCTTGCTTCTTCTCAGTAACGGAACCGTGGTTACGGTGACCGAAAATGCGAAGATGAAAATCAAGTCCTTCGATCAGGAGGCTTTCACCTCCAACGGCAAGTCCATGAAGGATTTTCAGGAGGAACTGAGTCCCTCCAGAGTCTTGGTCGATTTGGAGGTCGGCTCCCTCGTGGTGCAGACCAAGAAACTCAGCAAGAAATCAAATTTTGAAATTTCCAGTCCGGTCGGAACGGCCGGCATACGGGGAACCGAATTCAAGATGGGATTCGATGCCACGGCGGGTATCGAGTTGGACGTGACCGAATCGACGGTCGCCTTTACGCCGGTCGGAAATGACCGTCCCGTAGCGGTTTCCGCCGGAAACGGGCTTTCGGTCCGTCCGGGCGGGGTGGCCGCTCCGCGTCCCGTGAACCCTGAGGTCGCTGTTCAAATCTCGAATTTAAACGCGAGGGCTCAGGCTGCGGTTGCCTCCATACCGGTATCCCTCGTGACCACTTCGATGGGGGAAGCTTCGCGCCAAAGAGCGGAAAAAGAAGAGGGAGGAGAAGAAGAGGATGATTCGCCTTCGGCCGCCGAGCAGGGAGATTCCTCCAAAACCGGGGCCGCCCTCCAGATGCTCGAGAGCAACCCGAACCTGACCCAAGCGAGAAAGACGGGCAAGGTGGGTGACTTGACGAGTAGGTTGGCCAGACTGGGTTTGACCGTCGAGGAAACCAGGCGCTTCTATGCTTTGACCAAGCCCGATCAGCTCAAGCTTCTCGATGAACCCGGCCTGATTCCCAAAAGGATTCTCGCTATCGCCGAGTTGCTTCCTTCCGACGTCAACCTGTTCTACAAGTATTCTCCGGAGGCGCGCGCACGCATCCTTTCCTTGCCCGACAATGCCTTCACCAGCCTTCTCAAGCAGGCTCTTCTGGAGGGTCTTGTACTGGAGACTCTCGACCCGCAGGCAGTCGCTCATTCGCAAACCGGGACCGATCAAAGCGCGGCGGCTCCGCAGGTCGACGACGCCCGAGCTCTTGCTCTGGGAGAAAGCCTCAAGGATACGACCGGTTCACACGGTCTCGAGGAACTGCTCGAACTTTCCGGAGGAGTTCTCACGGACGAGGTCATTCGCCAAGGCGAAGTCGCCGATCGGCTGTTGAGGGATTACCAATTGGGAGCCTCCGACTCGGGTGGGCTCGCCTCCTTGGAGGCAGGTGAAGTTTTGGCCAATCCTTTCTACAAGGAGATTGCTTCCTTGTATCGCGAACTGGAGAGCGATCAGTCGGTCGCGGGATCTCCGACTTTCTTCGCGGGCAAGAATCTCGTGGTGGAAAGCAATTCCCTCGCATTGTCTCCTTATTTCGCCGGGTCCTCGGGCAAAACCTTTGTCCTGAGCGCCGGGGAAAGCCTGTCCATGGAGGGCGACTTCTCTTGGGCCGACAAGCCCGAGGATGCCGCCCGGTTGGTCGTGATGAGCGCCGGGGAAATGAAGCTGGCCAAAGGGATGACGCTCCAATCCGCCACCGGCGACCTGATTCTCTCCTCTCGTTCCGACATGAATTTGGATGGCGTGCGGCTCGAAGTTTCGCGTGAAGCGCTCATTCGGGGAATGGGCGACGTTTCTTTGGTCGATACCCGCATTGGAGCAGACGCCATGGCCACCGTGAAAGCGGCCCGTAACCTGAACGTGGACGGGTTGACTTTCAGCCGCGGGGTTTCCAGCATCCTGATGGAGGCCACCACCATACGTTTGAGCAACGTCGATTTCCCCGCCGCTTCCGCAGTCCGTCTGAACAGTTTGAAAGGTCCGATCGACGGGAGGTATCCCAATTTCGGGACGGCGATTCCGGCGGCCGATCAGATCGGACGCGTGAACTTTCTCAAGAACGTCTCATCGGGCGGAAACCAAATCATGACCCGGCAGGCTTTCGATCAGTTCGGAAAGAACATTACCATCGGGAAAACCCCGGGCCTTTGACCTCTGCTCCGGTCCGTCATTCCCCGTAGGGAATCCAGATATTCTTGACCTCGGTGCTTTGGCGGAGGAATTCCTTGCCTTCTCCTTGCGCGGAATCAAACCAATCCCGGGCCATTCCATGGTTTGCCCAGACTCGCTTGAGGTTGGTTGCGGAAGCTTTCTCGATTCCTCCGGTCAACCCGCCTGATCCGAAATACCAAACCGCATCCAAATCCATGTGTCCGGCCAGAGTCTGGCTCACTTCTTCATGGCTTGCCGTGATCAGGTTGACCACGCCGGCCGGCAGGTCGGAGGTCTCGAATACTTGGTACAGGTCGGTGGCTGAGAGGGGATAAGGTTCGGAGGGGACCGCGACGACCGTGTTCCCCATGGCGAGGGCAGGCGCGACCAGGGAGACCAGCCCGAGAAGGGGGGCTTCGTCCGGGCAGATGATCCCGATGGCTCCCACCGGCTCGTTCATGGCGAGGGCGATCCCGCGGATGGGCGCCCCGTGGGCGGCTCCGTCGTATTTGTCCGCCCAGGCGGCGTAAGTGAACAAGCGATCGATGGAAAGCTCGACTTCCCGCTTGGCCGATTTCTGGTCCTCTCCGGTCATGGAGGCAATCCGCAGTGCGAATTCATCTTGGCGGATGGAAAGGTTTTCCCCCAGATAGTAAAGGATTTGGGCTCTTAGGTGGGCGGTTGAACTTCCCCAACTCCGGGCGGCGTTGGCGGCTTCGACGGCGTTGCGCACGTCCTTGCGGTTGCCTTGCCCGACGAGGCCGAGTTGTTTGCCTTGGGCCGAGAACACGGGGGTCGAGTATCCGCTGTCCGGCCGGGCTTGCTTGCCTCCGACGAACATCTTTGCGGTGCGGTCGATCCCATCCGAGTCGGGTTCGCCGGTTCCTTCCTTGGGAAGAATTTTTTCGAGGGTTTCGACCGGCTGACGCTGGGGACGCAGGTAGGCATGGAGTCCTTCCCATCCGCCTTCCCGTCCGAATCCGCTTTCGCGCCGCCCGCCGAATCCGGCGGAGGCGTCGAACTGGTTGGTCGAGTTGATCCAAGCCACTCCGCAAATGATCTTGGGGGCGAGGTCGAGGGCCAGGTTGACGTTTTCGGTCCAAATGGAGGCGGCCAACCCGTAGCGCGTATTGTTGGCCAGGGCGACGGCTTCGGCAGGTGTCCGAAAGGTCGAGCACACGAGGACGGGGCCGAAAATTTCCTCCTGCATCAGGCGGCAGGAGGGATCGACCTCGGTAATGAGGGTGGGTGGGTAGAAGCATCCTCCTTCGGGAAGTTCGCAGGTCCCGACGTGCCGCTCTCCGCCTTCCTTGAGGCCTTCTTCGACCAGATTGGTGATTGATTCGAGTTGGCTTGGGTCGACGATGGCTCCGAGGTCGATCGACTTGTCCAAGGGGTCACCCACCCGGAGCTTGTCCATGCGGGCTTTCAGCTTGGCGTGAAAGACGTCGGCCACCCCTTCCTGAACGAAGAGGCGCGATCCGGCGCAGCAAACTTGTCCCTGGTTGAACCAGATGGCGTCCACCAGCCCTTCCACGGCGCTGTCCAAATCGGCGTCGTCGAAAACGAGATAGGGAGATTTGCCCCCGAGTTCGAGGGTCAGTTCCTTGCCTTGCCCGGCAGTTGCCTCGCGGATTTTGCGTCCGACTTCGGTCGAACCGGTGAAGGCGACTTTGTCGATGCCCGGGTGGTGGACGATCATCTCGCCGACTCTTCCGTCTCCGGTCACGATATTGACCACTCCGGGAGGCAAGCCCGCTTCTTCGCAAATCTCGGCAAAGAGAAGGGCGGTCAGGGAGGTGTACTCGGCCGGTTTGAGGACGACCGTGTTGCCCATCGCGATGGCGGGCGCGATCTTCCAAGCGAGCATGAGCAGAGGGAAGTTCCAAGGGATGACTTGGCCGGCCACTCCATGAGCCTGGCAGTCTCCCAGTTCCTTGTCCATCAACTGAGCGGCACCGGCATGGTAGTAAAAGTGACGGGCGACGAGGGGCACGTCGACGTCCCGGCTCTCCCGGATTGGCTTTCCGTTGTCCAAACTTTCCAAAACGGCGAGCAAGCGGGAGTGCTTTTGGACGAGTCGGGCGAGGGCATAAAGGTATTTGGCCCGACTGGCTCCACCAAGCCCTTCCCAAGCGGGTTGAGCCCGGTGGGCGGCATTCACGGCCCGGTCGACGTCTTCTTCTTCGGCTTGGCAAAGGGAGGCGAGGACTTGACCGTTGGCGGGGTTTTTCGTCTCGAAGGATTGCCGTCCTTTCGGCTTGGTGATTTCTCCGTCGATGAACAGTCCGAAGCTGTCCGTTTGTCCGGCGATCCAATCGAGGGCGGCTTGGGGGCTCTCGGGTGCTTCCCCGTAATCCATCGTGTCCAGAATTTCCTTCACTTTCATGTCTTATCCCATGGCGTGTCGATGAGCGGCCGAGTAATGGCCGGTCACGAAATGTTCGAGTTGTCGTTCGATGTCGCCCAGCAAGCTGGACGCCCCGAAGCGGAAAAGGTCGGGCTGGAGCCAACGGTTGCCGAGTTCCTCCTTCATCAAGGCGAGGTAGGTGAGGGCATCCTTGGCCTTGGAAATTCCGCCGGCAGGCTTGTACCCGATCCGGAAACCGGTTCTTTCGTAGTAGTCGCGGATCTGGCGGATCATGGTCAGGCTGACGGGCAGGGTCGCGTTCACGCTTTCCTTGCCGGTCGAAGTCTTGATGAAATCCGCCCCGGCCATCATGCAGATGAGGGAAGCCCGGGCGACGTTCCTAAGGGTGCCCAGTTCCCCGGTTGCGAGGATGGCCTTTACGTGAGCGTCCCCGCAGGCTTCACGGAATGCTTTCATCTCGTCGTAGAGGGCTTGCCAATCCTGAGAGAGCACGTGGCGCCGGGAAATCACGATGTCGATTTCCTTGGCCCCGGCTTGGACCGATTCTCCGATTTCCGCAAGGCGGAGCGAATAGGGAGACAAGCCGGCCGGGAAACCGGTTGAGACTGCGGCTACCGGGATGTCCGTACCTTCGAGGGCGGAGACGGCGGCCGGCACCATCTCGTGGTATACGCAAATCGCGCCGGTGCTGATTGTTCCTGCCTGGACTTCGAGCGCCTCGAGCAAATCGGCCCGTACGGGAAAGAGGGCTTTCCGGCAGAGCCGGCGCACCCGGTCCTCGGTATCGTCCCCGGAGAGCGTGGTCAAGTCGATGCAGGTAATGGCCTTGAGGAGCCAAGCGGCTTGGTTGACCTTTTTGATCGAGCGCCTGGCGGGCAAGGCCTGGCACCTGCGCTCGATGGCGGAGGTGTTGGCTTGAACGGAGAGAGCCCAGTCGAGGTCAAGTTCCGTTCCCGGATTTCTTGGGTTCTCGTCGGTATGGTTGTGTTGACTCATTCTTTTGATGACAGGGGGATGATCTTTAGGATTCGTCCACTTTGTGGCAAGGGTCGAGTTTTCAATGAGTTCGGGGATGGTTTGCTTTCTTTCTTCTTTCCAATTGGCTTTTTTCTCGGCAAATTGGGGGGCATGTCACTTTTCGAACAAGCCTGCGAGGTCCGGGAAAATGCCCATGCTCCCTATTCCGGCTTCAAGGTGGGAGCGGCCTTGCGGGTATCCTCGGGCAAGACCTTCGTTGGTTGCAACGTCGAAAATGCGGCTTATCCGGAGGGGACCTGCGCGGAGGCGGGGGCAATCGCAGCCATGGTGGCGTCGGGTGAATCGGAAATCGTGGAGATTTGCATCGTGGCGGGGGGAAGCGAGCCGATTTCGCCTTGCGGAGGTTGCCGACAAAAAATTTCCGAGTTTTCCAAACCCGATACGCCCGTCATTCTCGCCAACCCGAACGGGGATTCGGTACGCAAGACAGCGGGTGAACTCCTGCCGGATTCATTCAAGCCTTCTCACCTCGAGGCATAATGAACGCACCCGCCATTTTGGCAAAGGTTCGGGACGGTGAGCCTCTTGACCGCGAAGAAATCAATTTTTTCGCCCAAGGCTTGGCGGACGGAAAAGTCACGGATTCCCAAGCCGCCGCCTTCGCCATGGCCGTCTGCTTGAACGGATTGAGCGAGCGAGAACGGGTGGACCTGACCTTGGCCATGCGCGATACCGGAAAGGTTCAGCAATGGGATTTGCCCGGTCCCGTCCTCGACAAGCATTCGACCGGCGGAGTGGGGGACAACGTCTCTTTGGTTCTCGCTCCCGCCTTGGCCGTTTGCGGGGCTTGCGTCCCTATGATTTCCGGACGCGGGCTTGGGCATACCGGAGGCACGCTCGACAAGCTTGATGCGATTCCGGGTTACCGGACGGCGGTTTCCGGGGAGGAACTGGCCCGGGTCGTGGGTTCGACCGGATGCGCCATTGTCGGGGCGGGCGAAGGGATTGCCCCGGCGGACAAGAGACTCTATGCGATTCGCGACGTCACGGCTACGGTGGAAAGCGTCGACTTGATCACCGCTTCCATTCTTTCCAAGAAACTGGCTGCCGGCCTCGAGGGACTGGTGCTCGACGTCAAGTTTGGCAACGGAGCCTTCCTGACGGATCCGGAACAGGCCGAGCTTCTTGCCCGAAGCTTGGTCGACGGCGCCAACGGGGCGGGTTGCAAAACGTCCGCCCTGCTCACGGACATGAACGAACCACTCGCCCGGGCGGCCGGCAATGCCCTTGAGACGAAGAACGCGATCGGGTTGCTGACCGGCGCCCAAGACGACCCCAGGTTGCGCGAAGTGACCCTCGCCTTGGGGGGTGTACTGCTCGAGATCGGCGGCTTGGCGGAGAATGCGCAATCAGGGGAGCAAAAAATTGCCCGGGTTCTGGAGGACGGAAGCGCCGCCGAGCGCTTTGGCCAAATGGTTTCCGAACTCGGAGGTCCGAACGATTTGCCGGAGAACCCGGATGCCCATCTGTCGGAAGCTCCCTGCATTGTCGACCTGCCGGCCGGAGCAAGCGGTTTTGCGTCGGCGATTGACGCACGGGCTCTCGGGCACGCCGTCGTGCAACTCGGGGGCGGGCGATTGAGGCAGGATGATGAGCTCGACTTGTCGGTCGGACTCGACCGAATTGTCCGGGTAGGGCAAGCCCTTGAACCGGATACGCCGCTTTTGCGCATTCATGCCCGGGACCGGGAATCCGCCGACCGGATTGGATTATCCGTCCGAAACGCTTTCGTTCTGAGCGAGGATCCGCCCGAGCTTTCCCCGCTTGTCGGTTCACGCATTGATTCAAACTCTTGATTATTCTTCATGAAGGAACACCTCACCGTTATCGATCATCCTCTCGTCCAGCACAAGCTGACTCTCATGCGCAGGAAGGAGACGCCGAGCGCGACCTTCCGGCAGTTGCTTTGGGAAACCTCCATGCTTCTTGCCTACGAGGTCACCCAAGACCTTCCCTTGACCACCGTGAACGTGGAAACTCCCTTGTGCCGCATGCGGGCACCCATTTTGGATGGAAAGAAACTTGCCCTGATCTCGATTCTTCGGGCGGGCAATGGCCTGTTGGACGGTATACTCGAGGTCATTCCGGCGGCCCGGGTCGGCTTCGTCGGAATGTATCGCGACGAGGAAACGCTCGAACCGGTCGAGTATTACTGCAAGGTTCCTCCCGAACTCGACAAGCGTCTGGTCATTGCGGTCGATCCGATGCTTGCCACGGGAAACTCTTCGGTCGCTGCGATCGACCGGTTGAAGCAAGCCGGTGCGAATGATTTGCGCATGCTTTGTCTCTTGGCCGCCCCTGAGGGCGTAGCCCGCATGAAGGAGGCCCACCCGGACGTTCCGGTTTTCACCGCCGCTCTCGATGAGAAGCTCAACGAAAATGGCTACATCGTTCCGGGGCTCGGAGATGCCGGTGACCGGATGTTCGGAACGACCTGAGTTTTCCAATGCCCAAACCACCGGTTTCCTCCGTATCAATCGTCCGGCACGGCCATGACGAGAGCGAAGAACGGGACGATTTGGTGGTGGCCGAAGAGCCCTTGGAGATCAGAGTCGGGTATGGTCCGAAGGAGGATCGCGAACAGATGAGCCTGTCCGTGACCATGCGGACCCCGGGGCATGACATTGAATTGGTGGCCGGTTTTCTTTTCGCCGAGGGAATCATCGACAACCCGGCCCAATTGCTCGTTCTCGAACATTGTCAAAGCGTGAAGTCGGAAGATGAACGGGGCAACGTCGTGCGGGCCGAACTGAGTCCGAAGATCGAACTGGATCTCAAGCGTTTGCAAAGGAATTCACTTGCCTCCTCAAGTTGCGGAGTTTGTGGAAAGGCCTCCATCGAGGCCCTGACCCATTTGCAATGCGAGTCTTTCCCCAAGGAAGAAAAGTCGGCTTGTGATCCCCGGGTGATCAAGGATTTGCCCAAACGTTTGCGTGAGTCTCAGACTGTTTTCCGGCATACCGGCGGGATTCACGCAACGGGGTTGTTCGACCTGGAAGGCAACTTGCTTCTTATGCGGGAGGACGTCGGGCGCCACAATGCGCTCGACAAGGTGATCGGGGCCAAGTTCCTCAAGAACGAGTTGCCGCTTTCCGGACTGATCGGGTTTTGCAGCGGTCGACTTGGGTTTGAATTGGTTCAGAAATCTTTGCGGGCGGGCTTGCCGATTCTGGCCGCAGTCGGAGCACCCTCGAGTTTGGCCGTCGAAACGGCCTCTCGATATGGCATGACCTTGCTCGGTTTTGTCCGGGAAGGCCGGTTCAACCAATACGCGGGCACGGACCGGCAAGCTTGACCTCCAAGTCAACGCTGTACCCATGCCGAGTCTCTCGGCAAGTACGGGGCGCGGGAAAGAACAGAAAAGCTTAGCTGCCCGAGCCTCTGCCCTTGAAGGTCAACTCGGCCACACCCGACTTGTCGAGTTCACCAAGGCCTTGCTCGACCATCTTTTCGAACTGAGCGAGGGTGGCCTTGGCGAGGGGAACGTTTATGCCCGCTTCCTCGGCTACCGCTATTGCGATGCCGGAATCCTTGGCCGCATGTTCGGCGGAAAAATAACATTCGTGATCCCGGGTCAGCATGTCCTCGGCATCGGTTTCCAAAACGCGGGAATTCGCCCCGGTCTGGGAAAAAATTTCGCAAAGCATTTCCAAGTCGAGCCCGAGTGCATCTGCGATGCCCAAGCCTTCGGCCAAGGCTGCGGTATTGATGTTCATGACCATGTTCACGAGGGCTTTGACCTGGGCGGCCCGTCCGGCTTCCCCTACGAAACGCAAGCTGATGCTGAGGTCGTCCAGCAGGTCCTTAACGCTCTCGAAGACTTCTTGTTTTCCACCGATCATCAAGTAGAGCGTACCCTCGCGGGCTTGGGTGATGCTTGAGGCCATGCAACCCTCCAGGGTTTCGCATCCGGCCTCCGCCGCCGCTCCCTCGAGCTTGACGTGCATGGCGGGAGAAAGAGTCGCGCAATTGATGAACAGCTTTCCCGATGCGTTCGTGAAAAGGTTGTCGCCTTCGCCGAAAAAGATTGCGTCCATCGCTGCGTCATTGGTGACGACGGTAAGGACGACGTCCGAGTTGGCCGTGACCTCGGCAAGGGTCTCCGCGTGGGCGCAGTTCAGTTCCTCGGCAAGCGAGGAAGCAACGTCCTTGGCGACGTCGTTTACGCAGCTGACTTGATAACCTTTGTCCTTGAGGTTGCGGGCCATGTTGGCGCCCATGCGGCCAACCCCGACCAAACCGATTCTTTTCTCCTTGGAGCTCATAGTTGAATATCCTTTTTGTTTACTGTGTATTTTGTAGATAAAAGACTTTACCTTTGATGGTTGGCGCGCTGAATTTGTCCAACCTATTTTTACGAAATCACCCTTTCCCCTTTTGTCGGTCATCGTCAATCTCATTTGCCGATCCAGTCTTTTTCACTCAAACAACATACACCTACAACCCAGATATCATTATGTCACAAATCGTACCTCTCATCAGTTCGGGAACGGCCGGACCCCTCGGCGTTCTTCATCTCCCCCGCCTTTGGCAAAAGGTTTCCCTCGAGGCTGCCGGCAAGATTGCCGACGGGTATCCCGGAATCGGAGCCGGTTACGACTCCATGGTCATTGACGGACTGGGCCTTGATGCCGAAGCCGTACGCTCCTTCATCTCCGGTTCCAAGCCCACCTACCCTCAGTTCGAGGCATGGGTCAAGGAACAACCCGGAGTCAAACTGGACGCCGATTCGGTCGGAGCCCTCAATGATTCCATCACCGGGTACAACCACGACGACGCGACCCGCCAGGGAATTCTTTCCGCCAACGGATTGGCCGATGGCGACCCCAAGGACGCCATCAACTTGAACAACCTGGACGACTGGCTCGAGTTCCACGCAGCCGAGATCGCCTGATTTTTCAAGAATACAAGCTTTTTAGGCGCGGAGCCGGTTTCCTCGGGGAGCCGGCTTCGCTTTTTTTGGTCCGGCTTGCCTCAATCCGTCCAATCGATGGCAGGTCTTTGATTTCTAGCCTGATTTCGAATGCGCTCTTGCCAACAACTGGCGTTCGTCATAAGCCTGCAGGCATGATTGAAACCATACAGAACCCGAGTGGGGACACGATTGACTATACTTTTCACGAGGGAGCCGAGGGCGCCCGTGATCTTCTGATCATCGGTCATGGAGTAACCGGCAACAAGGACAGACCCTTTGTCATTGGATTGGCCGAGGCGGTCGCGGCCGAGGGAATGCCCGTTTTGAGGTTTTCATTCGCGGGCAATGGCGATTCCGGGGGCAAATTTGCCGATTGCACGATTTCGAAGGAAGTGGATGACCTGAAGGCCGTCGTTTCCGTCGCGCACAAGCATGGATACCGCATAACTTATGCCGGTCACAGCATGGGCGGAGCCGTTGGCGTCCTGGCCGCCGCCAGTGACGAAAGGATATCTTATTTGATCTCCTTGGCCGGAATGGTGAACACGGAAGCCTTTTACGAGCGTGAGTTCGGGGAGGAAACTCCGGACGAGGGGTGCATGTGGGAAGAACCCGAGTGTCCGCTCTCCAAGGTGTTCATGGAGGATATGATGGCGATCAAAACCACTGCCCCGAAGGCGTCCTCGATCCAGGTTCCTTGGCTCCTGATCCATGGGGACGTCGATGACGTCGTGCCCATCGAGGATTCCCGGGATATCTTCGCTTTGGCCAACGAGCCCAAGAAAATGGTCGAGATTCCCAATGCCAATCACGTGTTTTCAGACGACGGGCTTGAGCCCATGAGCGAGGCCGTGATCTCTTGGATCGGGGAAGTTCTGCAGGGTTAGCCCTCGTTTCGTCTTGCAAAGCCCTCCCGTTGGTTCTTGTCCAAGTCTTTCTCCTCCGCTCTTGATTCGTCGCCTATCGGCTCGCGGTTAAATTTGCTCGCCCGCTTTGCCGCACTTGTCCAAATTCGCATAATGAAGATTCTCCTCGGTCTTTTTTTGTTTTCGTTTTCTATTTTTTCTCTTTCCGTTGGCCCGCAAAGCCTATCGGCCGCGAATCAAGGCAAGACCAAGCAAGGAGCAAAAGCCAACAACAAGAAGAAGACCGCTGCTCAAAAGAAAAAAGAAGCCGAGCAACGCAAGAAGGCTCAGGAGCGATTGGAGGCTGAACGCAAACGTAAGGCCGAGGAGGAGAGAAAAAGAAAGGAGGCAATCGAGGCAGCCCGCAAGAAACGTCTTGAGGACCGGATTGAGGAATCCAAGTCTGGAATTCGAAAATGCGTCGGTGAAGCAAAGGAATTGGGAAGGCGTTGCCAAAAAATGCTCGATGACCGTAAACTTATTGCCCGCTCGATCGACTTGCTTGCCCTCAAACCGGCCAAGGTGGAATCGAAGTCAGCCCGAGAGCGCCTCGTTAGGATCGAGGAACAATTCAAAGCCAAGGCCAAGGATTTGCAGGGGGCCTTTCTAGCCATCGAGGGGATCAAAAATTCGGAAAAGAAAACTCAGTCCAAGGGAGGAAGCGCCGAGACTTGGGAAAAGACTCTCCTTGAGCTGAAGAGAGAACTGAGTTCGGCGAATGCCACGGTTAAGAGCGGCGAGAGCCAGAACAAGAATTACGGGCGGTTACTCCTTTACCTTGTTCCGGAATTCGTACGGGCCGGAGTCAAGTTTTCCGAGCAGGAAAAAGCGGTGATCAAAAAACTGTCTTCCCTTTAGGCTTTCACTCGTAGGACCATTTCATGACCCAAGGGTCGTGAAAGGTTTGTTGTTGGGCCTTGAGCTTCTTCTTGTATCGCTCGAGTGCCTCCGCGTGTTCGGCTTCACCCGCCAAGTTCTTTGACTCGTGCGGATCTTCGTCGATCTTGAAGAACTCGAATTCCGGGCGGTGAATGTAGTCGCGCACCGTCTTTTGCCCGTAGGGAGCGCTCATTGATTTTCTGTACTGAGCCTGAAAACTGCTGGCCGCCCAAAGGTCGGATGCAAAGGGGTAGGGAAGAGGGTGGGCAATGTTCCAAATCAGCTTGTATTCTTTGTCCCGGACGACCCGCATCGGGTAGTACATCTGAATTTCGTGAAAGGTGTGGGATGCGAAGACCGTGTCCCAATGCTCTTGCTCCGGTTTGCCCAGGATGGATATCCATGATTTTCCATGGTAGGAAGACAATTTGCTTGGCTGTCCCCGGTTTTCCTTGGCCGCGTAGGGCTTTTCCTTCCAATACTTGTTCGGATCGATCCATTCCTTCGGACGGTTCGTCTTCGCGTCCAACCCTCCGGCAAAATCAAGCAGGCTGGGCGTGACGTCGATATGGCTGATCAAGGCCTTGTGCCGAACTCCGCGCTCTTTCTCATAAGGATTGCGCACCACGAAGGGTACGCGCAGGCCGCCCTCGTAAACCGTGGTCTTTCCTCCCGCGAAAGCCATCCCGTGGTCGGAGGTGAACACGATCATCGTTTTGTCGTAGAGATCCGCTTCCCGGAGGATCTTGACCAATCGGGCGACCCCCTGGTCGATCCGGGAAACGCTCTGATAGTAGTGGGCGAGTTCCTCGCGGGTTTCAGGGGTATCCGGAAGGAAGGAAGGAATCGGTACTTTTTTCGGATCGTAGAACACTTCTTCGACTCCTTCATGGGATTTGCGGTTGGGCTTGTTGCCGAAAAGATCGGGCTTGAGATCGCGCGTGGAAGTCTTGTCCTTTCCTCCTCCACGATGCGGGTCGGAGGTCGCGAAATACAAAAAGAAGGGCTTTTCGCTTTCCTCAGTGATGAATTCACGCGACTGTTCGGCCATTTGTACGGCGTTACGGGAGTTTCCGCGGAGGTAAGTCTCGTAGTGGAAGACTTCTTCCGGCGCGACGTGGTATTTTCCAATGTGTCCGGTCCGGTACCCCGCATTCGACATGGCTCGGGGGAGGGACAGTCCGATGACGTTGTAATAACTCGCGAACTTGTGAAAGGCGTGCTGGTGCCCGTATTGGCCGTTGGCGTGGTTGTGCAAACCGCTCATCACGACCGATCGGCTGGCCGAGCAACTGGCGGTGGTGGCAAAGGCGTTGAGGAAAAGCGTCCCGTCTGCGGCCAGGGCATCGATGGCCGGGGTTCGGGCAACTTTGTCTCCATAGCACCCGAGCGTGGGAGATTCGTCGTCGGTGATAAAAAAGATGACGTTTTTCTCAGCCGGAAAAAGAAGGTTCGGCAGGGCAATGAGCGCGAGGGAGGCAATGAGGTTGCGAATAATCATGCCGAGAAGGTTGTCCAACGAATCGACAACGGTCAAGGGTTTGGATAGGTTCGCACGGAGGTTTGGATTGGCGGGGCAAGGCTTTCTTCAGGCTCGACCTGAATGCTTTTTACCGTCATTTCAAGTAGGCATGAGTCAAGAAAAGTGTCGTTGGGGTATCCTTGGAAGCGCTGGAATCGCCCAAAAAAATTGGCAGTCCATCCGGAATGCCGGCAATGCCGAACTAGTCGCCGTGGCCAGTCGGGACGTTGGGAGGGCTCAGGATTTCATTGACCGTTGCAGCGCCCGGGTTCCCCACCCGGTAACCCCCAAGGCCATCGGGAGCTACGATGAAATGTTGGCCAACGAAGAGATTGACGCGATCTATCTGCCTTTGCCCACCGGGTTGCGGGCCGAATGGGCGATCAAGGCGGCCCAAGCGGGCAAGCACCTGCTTTGCGAGAAACCCTGCGGGATCGACTTGGCCGAACTCGATGAGATTTTGGCCGCCTGCAAGGAAGCGGGGGTACAATTCATGGACGGAGTCATGTTCATGCACAGTGATCGTTTGAAGGACCTGCGCAAAACTTTGGACGATGGGGAAAGCGT
>JAYOII010000017.1:0-2181 GCA_038118685.1 Opitutia bacterium | reverse complement strand
TCCGCATCCTATTACTGTTCCTTCCTGACCGAACACCAGCAATTCGCTCACCTGAGCGGGACGAAGGGAAACGTCCGGATCGACGACTTCGTTTTGCCTTTTTACGGAAACCGGATCGGGCTCACCGTGTCCAATGCGAACTTCGATTGCGACGTTTGCGACTTCCGCATGGAGCGCCGGGACGCTCAAGTCTCGACCGAGGAATATTCGAGCAGTCATCCGACCGCCCAGGAGTCCAAGCTTTTCCGAACCTTTTCCGATCTTGCTCTAGGCGGGCAACCGGATTCCCATTGGCCGGACGTCACCCGTCTCACCCAGCGGACTCTCATGGCCTGTCTGGAGTCTGCCCAAAAGGGCGGGAGCGAAGTTTCCCTGGCTTGAAGAGAAGCCTAGGACGCAGTCCAACCTCCGTCCACCGAGAGCATCGCTCCGGTGACGTAACTGGAGGCATCGGAGGCGAGAAAGATGGCCGCTCCCTGAATTTCCCGCAATTCTCCCCAACGCTTGAGGGCGGTTGCGCCTACGATGAACTTCATGCCGTCTTCGGTGTCGGCGATTGATTCGTTCATGGGGGTGAGGAAGGGCCCCGGGCAAATCGCATTGACCGTGATGCCCGTTCCCGCAAGTTCCAGGCTGAGAGCCCTCGTCATTTGCGTAACGGCGCCTTTGCTTGCCGTGTAGGGGGTGCGATTGGCGATGCCGACCAAGCCCAAGGCGCTGGACAAGTTGATGATTCGGCCCATGCCTCGCCCCTTCATGTGGGGAAGTACGGCCCGGGCGCAAAGCCAGACCCCGTTGACGTTGATTTCCTGCACGGCTTTGAAATCATCGTAGGACAAGCCTTCGATCGGACCCCGCCGGTTAATGCCCGCGTTGTTGACCAGTACGTCGATTTGTCCGAAGCGGCCCAAGGCTTCCTCCACCATTTGAGACACCGCCTCTTCGTCGGTCACGTCGGCCTCGTGACCAACCGCTTGGATGGGATGATTCTCTTTGATTTCCTCCGCCGTCGCCGTCGCTTCGTCGAGGTTTCGGCTGACGAGAAAAAGGTTGGCCCCGGCGGAGGCGAAGCCGTCGGCCATGGCTTTCCCCAAGCCTTTGGAACCGCCGGTCACCAAGACCGTTCGTCCGCTCAAGTCGAATTGTTTGATTCCGGGTAACATGGGTATCCACCATGTCTTCCGTATCCCCGAGGGCAAGCAAGTATGACGGGTTCCCAATCACTTGATCAATCTCGTTAAGAAACCCTCTTCGGAGCTTTCTTTTGGCTCAAAGGTATCCAAAAACCCGAATCCAAGTCCTGCCTTTTGGTGAATGGAAGGCAAGGGGTCCCTATGCGGAGTGGAAACGCTCCCGGGAGTTTAGCTTGCTTTGGACTCGCTTACCTCTCTGATTGTGCTGGAGTGTGGGAGAACGCCGGGGCCAAGCGGACAGGAAATGGAAGCGGCCAAGCCGCGCAGGATCTGGATCTCGACGTCGGTGGTTTTTTTGTCGTGATCGATTGTCCGGGCGCAGGCATCCAAAAGGGTTCGCTTGGCCATTGGGCTGAGCTTGGACAGGCGGGCCATGGCGCTGTCCAATCCTCTGAGCCCGCAATCTTCAATGGGAGGAAGGTCAATGGCTTGGCTCCGGTCGAGCGCCCGGAGGCCGGCTTCAAAGGCCGGCTTGGGGTCCGCTTCTTCTTGTCCATAGTGAGCGAGGGCCCCGAGTATAATCGAGCATTCGGGGATGCGGTTTCGAATGGACACTCTACCGTGGAGAGGCCCTCTGGGCGAGTGCTGCCGCCCGAAATCGTGATCAATCACTTTGCGCAGACTCCATTCGAGCAAATCGATTTTTTCGTCGGCTCCGATCAGCTCCTCGGTGATGTTTTGAAAAGTCGAGAATTGATTGGCCGAGAGCTGGGAAAGGGCCGCGGCCGCTTCCTCGACGAGGACGAATTTTTGTTGCGTGTTCAGGGGAAATACGGCGCCCCTGATTTTTTCCGTTTCCTCGGCGGTACCCGGTTCGGCCTGTTCGGAAATGAGGCCGAGCTGTTTTTCTATGACGGCCGGGCTTTCCAGATCGAGAAGGAGTGAAAAAATCACGCAGCGGGCACCGAACGGTTCCTTGGCAAGTTCGAGCAGGTCAAGTGGCATGCCTGCCAACAAATGACGGGCGTGATCGATCTCCTCTTTGCCC
>JAYOII010000016.1:11287-20645 GCA_038118685.1 Opitutia bacterium | reverse complement strand
TTCCCTGCTTCCTTCCTCCATGCGGTCGGTCATTTCTTCGAGACTGTTTGTTCTTGCCGTAAGGTCGTCGAAAATGGAGCTTCCTTCCTCTTTGCGCATGGCGATCATTTCCGTGGTTGCTTTTCTCAAGGTATTTTCGAGTTCGGAAAGAACGTCCTCGAGTTTGGGCAGTCCATTGTCTCGGCTTCTTGCCTGAGCAAGGTGAAGAATAAGTTCCGGGGTGATTTCACAGGCAATGCCTTTCTCCTCAACGAAGCTTTTCAACTCATTCAAATCCAATTCCATAAGGTCTTTGTCGAACAGTCCCTGTGCGTTTTCGTCGATTATGGATTGTTCGACTGAGATGGAGATCCTTATTCTTCCTCTTTCCACCGCTTCCCTGAGAAAGGAATTGGCCTGCCGTTCGAAAGCCTGCCACTCCTTCGGAGCGGAAAACACGATTTCAAGCCCCTTTTTGTTCACCGAAAAAACCTCGAGGGTAACCAAATGATTGGTCAGGCCGAGCGTTGCCCGCCCAAAGCCAGTCATGCTGTTCATGAGACTTTTTCGCCGGGGAAGCCCAGAGCCTTCGTCAGGCGGGCCACTTCCATCGCATCCTTGTCTCCTCGTCCGCTGAGGTTGATGCAGATGATTTTGTCTTTGGGCAATTCCTTTGCCCGTTTGAATCCGTGGGCCAGACCGTGCGAGGTTTCCAAGGCGGGGAGAATACCTTCCTCCGAAGACAGCATGGCAAAGGCGTCCAGTGCTTCCGCATCCCCGACGTGTGCATAGTCAATGCGTCCCCTGTCCTTGTAGAAAGCGTGTTCAGGGCCGATTGCCGCGTAATCCAATCCCGCGGAGACCGAGTGGGTCGGATTGATCTGTCCGTCCGGATTTTGTAAAATCCAGGTTTTGCACCCCTGCAGAATTCCAAGTTTGCCTCCTTCGAACCGGGCCGCGTGTTCGCCTTCGTCCAGAGATCGACCACCCGCTTCCACTCCAATGAGCCGGACGTCTTCTTCTTCCAGAAAGTCGAAGAAAAAACCAATCGCATTGCTGCCACCTCCGACGCATGCAATCATTTCGTCGGGCAACCGGCCCTCCATCTTCATAAATTGGCTTTTCGTTTCTTCTCCGATTACGCGATGAAAGTCCCGTACCATACCGGGGTAGGGGTGGGCGCCCAAGGCCGAGCCCAGGATGTAGTGAGTGCTTCTCACGTTCGTGACCCAATCGCGCATGGCTTCGTTGATTGCCTCTTTAAGTGTCTTGCTGCCAGCCTCGACGCCCCGAACTTCAGCTCCACTCAAGCGCATGCGAAAAACGTTCAAAGCTTGTCTTCGCATATCTTCCGCACCCATGTAGATCACGCATTCAAAACCGAAACGAGCGCATACCGACGCGGTTGCGATCCCATGTTGTCCGGCTCCGGTCTCGGCAATGATGCGCTTCTTGCCCATTCGCTTGGCAAGCAAGGCTTGGCCGAGGGCATTGTTGATCTTGTGGGCTCCGGTATGCAGCAAGTCTTCCCGCTTGAGGTAAATCTTTGCGCCGCCCAAGCGATCGCTAAGCCTTTCAGCGCAATAGAGTTCGGTCGGCCTGCCGGCAAAGCAGCGAAGCATTTGATCAAGCTCGCTTTGAAACTCGGGATCCTTCCTTGCGTCAAGGTATGCGTCGTTCAATTCTCTCAGTGGGTGAGAAAGTGTTTCGGGGACAAAGGATCCGCCATAAGGACCGAATCTGCCCGATTCGTCGGGCAAAGAAAAACGATCGAAAGGAGTGGAGGTAGCGTTCGTGGTTTTTGCTTCTTGGATCATTATAAAAATAGATATTTCAACATCCTATCGTGCGGATTTGCTTGCTACAACACAAGAAACGTTCGCAGTATCTTTGTTTTTGCCATGAACGCATCTCCTTTGCCGACCATAATCGTCCCAGCCCGATTGGCATCGCAACGCTTTCCCCGCAAGCTTTTGGCTGATGCCGGAGGGAAGCCTCTCATCTTGAGAACCGCCGAACGGTTACGGAAGGAAGTTCCCGAATACGAAGTTTTTTTCGCCGTTGATGGGGAAGAGCTTGCTCGACCTCTGCAAAAAGAGGGGTTCTCGATTGTCCTGACCGAGCCCGAATTATCGTCCGGTACCGACCGTATTGCCCAGGCAAACCAAAGCCTTCGTCGAAAGAGTGTTCTCAATGTTCAGGCGGACGAACCAATGGTGGAGCGCGACCACATACTTGCGCTTGGCGATGCATTGAGCAAAGAAGGCGCGTCGATGTCCACCTTGGCGGCTCCCTTTGAGCGCGAGGAGGATTTTAACGATCCCAATCAAGTGAAAGTTGTCCTGGATGCGGAGGGCTATGCGATTTATTTTTCTAGAGCTCCGATTCCGTATCGAAGAGACCTCGAACAAACAAGATGGGACGGTGGGGACACCTTTGCCTTGAAGCACCTTGGCATGTACGGATACGAGGCTTCTTTTCTCGAATCGTTTTCAACTTGGAAGCCAGGTGTTCTCGAAGGAATCGAGCGACTTGAGCAATTGAGGGCTTTGGAGAATGGTTGCCGAATAGGCGTATCGATCGTGGGTAAGGCGACGATTGGAGTCGATCTGCCTAGCGATTTGCAAGAATTGACTTTTGCCGATCCCACGGATTCGTGAATTCCCCGACCATCATTCGCCGGTTCGTCTTTCTCGAACTTCTGAAAACCACTCTGCTCGCTACCCTTGTTCTGACCGGAGTTCTTCTCTATGGGAACGCCGTCCGAGCCCACGAATCCCTTTTTCAGGCTTTGTCTCTGTCTCCCGGTCTTTTTCTCGAACTGATTGGGTTTCTTGTGCCATACTCGATGACCTATGGCATTCCATTTGGTTTTGCTTTGGCGATACTCTTTTGCTTCGGGCGATGGTCTTCGGACAAGGAAATTCTTGCCATGCGTTCTTTGGGGGTGGGAATCGGGGACTGGGGAAAACCTGTTTTCAGCTTATCGATTCTATTGAGCGCCCTCTGCCTTTACGCAAACTTGCAATGGTCGCCGGTGAACCGCTCCCTTTTTGACCAAAAGATGGAAGAAGTTTTGTGGACAAACCTAAATGCGGTTTTGGAAAAGGAGGGGGAAATCGAATTTGCCATCGGAGATGATTTGAACGAGGAGTCGGGGGCGAGCCTTCGAGCTCTTGGTGGCCCCGGTCTTTCCAAGGTTTCGGTTTCGGTGGGAGAGGTTCGGGACAAGGAATGGGAAAACCTACGAATCCTCCTTTTCGGAGAGGCAGGTGATTTGATTTCGATCGTTCATGCGAAGCGTGGAATCGTGGAAAAATTTGATGAAAAGGCTAGAGTCTTACTGGAACTCAGGGATATCGACGTTGAATCGGGTGATTCAGCAAGGGAAGGGCAGTCCTCCGATTTGTTTGTCTCCTTTGAGCGTTGGAATCAGCCGTTGATTTTGGATCTGGATACCGGAGAGGAAACTCGAAGCCACAAAAGGATGGGCTTCAGGGAGCTTCTGTCCCTCTCCCGCATCTCCGATGACAAAGATCGGAAAATCGAAGCAATGGCGTTGCTCAACAAGAATTTCGCTCTTGGGTTGTCTCCTTTTTTCCTGTCTTTGATCTTGCTTCCTCTTGCCGTCACGAAGGGAAGGAAGGAATCCGTGAGCAACATGGCTTTGGGTATCTTCGCTGCCGTTTTCTACTATGGTCTTGGAAATCTTTTTACAAATCCGGCATCTCCCCCCGTGCTTTTAACTTTCGGTTGGTGGGGACCCAATGCCATTTGTCTGTGTTTGGGGTTGCCGCAACTCTTTCGTTTTGAAAACAATTAGTGCTTTATCCGACTAAAAAATTCCCTAAAAAATTCCCTATTCAGTTTTTATGAAAAAAAATACCCAAAACAAAAAATTATTTTGAAAAAACTTATAACTTTCATGTATGATTTTTCAATCAGGCGCTAATACCTTTATAGCCCACTAGTAATCCAGACCTTACCATGAAGAAAACGCCTTCTTTCCTTTTTGTTATTTTGGCATTTGTATTTTGCCTTCACTCAACCGTTTTCGGGAACAACGTGGCGGGCTATTCAGGCAGCGTTACAATTACTGTTCCTGATTCACGTACCGAGGGTGGTGTCACCACCAATGCTTCTGCCTCCAGTCCGATATACAAAGTCGTTAGTGCCGGTGTTTCCGGTGAACCCGTCTTTTCCGGTTTCATTTCAAGCGTGGGTACGAACACCATAACCTTCGAGAGCTCGACGGACGCCGACGGCAATGTTTTCAACCCCTTTGTAACCGGTGCCTTCAAGAGTACGGTAAAGGTACCCATTCTGACTGCCGTCCGTTCAGGTAGCTCAGTAAACTCGATCACCATTGACTATGGCGGAGCAGGATTCAATGACACGTGCAGCACTGGAAACGGACAATTGATCGAAATCGATTATCCTGAAGCCGATGACAACCAGTCGACTGCTACTGCCACGGTGAGTGGCGGAAAAATAACCGGCATCACCATGACGAACAAAGGTTCTGGATATTCAGCGACCCCAAACGTGACGGTTGTTGGGGGACCCCATTTCGTACGCCTTACGGAAAAGGGTTCACCGGACGTCGGGCGGTATTTTCTGATCACCGATAACACCTCGAACCAATTGACACTTGACGTGTCCAAGCTTGCGACCAAGTCGAAAACAAACCCTACCGGTGAAACTTTGGCCAAGATATTGCAGCCTGACTTTGCCGTAGAGATCGTGCCCGCAGCAACAGTCGGTGGTATTCTTGGCAACAGCAAAGTCGCGGCGGAGGCCAACGGTTTCACCACAGGTTATGCAGGTTCTTCCGATTTTGTATACCTTTGGAATCCGAACGACTTTACCTATGACCCGCACTTCTTCCTTGGAAGCGACGTGGGATCGTTCAAGGCGGGATGGTATAACGTAAATAATATTGGAGCTGGTCATGCAACCGACCAGATTCTCTATCCCGACGAGGCCTTCATTGTTGCCAATCGCACTTCGGGGGCGATTGATTTGACCATAGAGGGTGCCGTAGGCACTACGAACCATAAAATGTATTTGCCTGTTTTCCCGCAACAGGCGTTGATGAACAACCCTTTTGGCACAGATGTCATCCTCGGAGAAATTATTCCGGCCGATTTCATGGGTACCGAAGTGTATGATTTTCGTCCGAGTGCATCCGATGGCAATACGACCCATGCGGATACCATTTTCTTTTTGTCCGGAACGAGTTGGAACGAATACTACTACAAAGGTGGAGTGAACGACGCGGTGACCGAAGTCGCAACGGCATCCGCAAAAGCTGGAACTGCAACCAATAACGGGATAGCTGATTCCGACGTGGAATTCGTATCGGGCACCGTTTCGGCTTTGGCCAGTTGCGATTCAACGGGAGGTACGAGCGGAGACCACAACACTTCCGAGTACACTAAGGTATCACTTTCCGGTGGCGGTCCCGCTGGGGCCGACGATTGGAATGGTTTCAACATTACCTTCAGTGAGATCTCGGGAAGGAGCGTAAGCGACAGTTACGATAGTGACAACAGCAGGCAGTATGAACTCGACGTCAATGGCTCGGACGTTGACGAAGGCAATGGAATCATGACTTACTCGAACCTCAATGGTACTCATGAAATCGTTGATAGCGCTTCCGGTTACGTGATCATCAAAGTTAAGCGCGACGTCAATTTCGAGTCGGGAAAAGGTGACAAGAAATGGTCTCTCGGCTCGGCCGGAGTTGGTTACAATACGACGGCCAAGGCTTACTTTATCGGGGGCGGTGGATCCGGGGCAATTGCCGACGTGTCCGTTTCGGGCGGATCAATCACCGGGTTTAACTTTAGCGGAACCGGCAATTCGAGAGGCTCGGGTTATACTGAAGCACCTCAAGTCGTCATTACAGGAGGTGGCTGGCGTTTGGTCGGTGGAGCCGATGCCCCTGAAGATGGCCAAGTTTTGAGTTCCGACGAGGGAATGATCGTGGTTCGCAAACACCCTACTGGAATCTTGACCTATATCGAAGCGATTAACCCGGTCGAGAAGTAATTGTTACGTCCTTTCCGCTCAAGAAAGCAGCAGGTCTTCATCTTCTGCCTAAGCAAAAAGGCTACTCGTTGGTTTTGGGGATTGGAGTCTTTTGGACTGAATGGCGTATTTGTTTTCTTTGGTTGCCTTCTTTGGGTTGCCTGCCCTTCCGATCCGTTTACCCATAGATAACTGACTCGGGAACCCACTGTTGAGTAGGTTGTTGGGGATTATGAATTGAAGGAAATCCATTTGGACTTGATCGAGTTCGGGTTGAGCGACCACATCCGTAATTCCGTCTGGGAGTCCTCGATTGTTTTGAAAGGCGACGGCACGGCGCTCCTGACCAAATTCCCCGTTCTCGAAAAGGTGGAAACTTTCCGCTATGAATTCAAGGGTTTGAAAAACCTCAAGGGCAAATGGAAGGTAGCCAAGCTTGGGAACGTGAGTTCGGGGGAAGATGACCTGCGGGCAATCTACGGGGTGCGATTTATCCTGCCTAGGCAATATTTCTCAGCTAGGTTATCGGGGCAAGACCGGGTTGAGGGCATGATTTTCGGATTCAGTGATCCGGATGAAGGGCAAATCCTTGGCTTTTCCAAAGAAAAGCCGGAATAGGGGCTTTGTTTCAAGTTCCAATAATCCTGACCGGATTTTCTTTCATCCGTTTGCACTCTTGTGGCAAAGCCTTTGCAATCGGTTTCGCTTTCATCGGATCAATGAGCCATTTTTCTAATAGGTAGTTCTCTCGTTTACGTAAAGACATGGACAATCCAAGTGTTCGAAAGAACTTCAGAGTCGTCGAACCGGTCCTTTCGACTAGAAACTAACCCATGCACCATTCCCCGTGGAGTCGCTGTATTTGAAGAAAACCTTCTTTTCCACGGTGGACAAGTCCTTGTTGAACCAATACCAAGTGGCGGAATTACTCGTATGCACAAACGGGTAAATATTCGCGGTCGTCCATTGCCAACCATCGAGGAATTCAACCCAAAACCAAACCGACAAATCTGCTTTTTGCGGATCCATGAACATCCATCCTATTACCGAATGATAAGCCCAAAGATCACCCTCTCGATGCCAGAATGGGCCGAACCAATCGCTGTACCACCATGAGTTGCCAAGCTGGACCGATCCGCTTATGAGGTCGGCTCCCGTCAGGAGCCTGAAATGAGCGGCCGCCTCCACGTTCTTGGTAAGAAAAATACGGGTGCTTGCTGAATGGACGCTTTCCACGCCTTCCGCATCCCAATGTGAGAAAACGTAACCCGGTAGGTTGCTTGCCGAAATGTTTATCCAACCGGTTCCGTAAATGCCCGATCCTTCCGTGCTTCCCCCTTTGGTTGGCAGGGAAGTCAAATTAAGTGAGTGCAAGCCCGGAGCGGTTGGATCCCCTTTGAAGTCGGGGTCGCTGATAAACTTGGCTTTGATCGTCTTGTTCTCGTTGAGCAGGACGGAAGTGGTCGCGGCTCTTGAATCTTCAATGCCGACCCCCTCCCATCCGTCAAAGAGATAGCCCAGGCCAGGTGTAGCGAAGATCGGATGCTTCGAATTGTAGATGAACGAGCCGGCTCCGATTGCAAAGCCCGAATCGGAGGGTACGATTAAAATTTTAAGTTCGATGGGTTGGAGAGGAATGAAGCTTCCGGTCAGCGACAAGTCCTGCGTGACGGTGAGTTCAAGTTGTGCATTGAAAACATTGGCGCTCTCTAGACCGCTGCCCGTCCACTTTTCGAATTGATACTCTACGCTTGGCAAGGCTTCGAGGTTTATCTTGTCGCCATGAGCTACGTTGAGAGTCTGAATTTGGGAAGTGGTCCCCTTGTCGGCCTTAATTTTGCCCCCTACGAGTGGGGCTGTGAAGACTTTTACTTCGTAACTTAATTTCTTGAAGGTTGCGGTGATTGTTTGAGTGCTGGCCAAACTTAGCTCCAAAGTGCGCGAAGAAGAAAGAAGCGCCCCGTTCTCGTCCAGCCAACCGTTGAACTGGTAGCCGGGCTGGTCGTGAGCGGTCATATTGAGATCGTCGCCGAACTTATAAGGTGGGTTGGCAGAAGCGACAATGAATCCACCCGTAATGCCATTCAAAACCGAACCGTCTGCGTCGAGGGTTTGAACAACCTGAGTTACCGATGCGGGTTCGCCGTCGAAGTTGGCCGAAATCGTGGTATCCTGATTTATGGTAATTTGCTCGGTGGCATTGGTCAGTCCGTTGCTCCAAGACAGGAAGGTGTAACCTGGATTGGGTTGGGCTTGAATGGTGAAGGTCTGATTGAAAGTAAACGCGTACTCTCCGTTGGTGGTAAAAACGTCTCCCCCACTGGGAATGTTTTGGGTCAGGGTAAGGTTATAGGTCAGGGGTGCGAAAATTGCCATTATGGCGCTGTCGGAGGTAATCGTTGCAGTCGTGGAAGCCGAAGTGGGAGAAGCAAAGGTTCCTCCTTCCCAATGGCTGAAGGCATAGTGGGCGTCGGCAATAGCCGAGAGACTGATCGAGTCTCCATGGAGGTAAGTCCCGCTGGTTCCCTGAGTCAGGCTTCCCCCCGTTCCTGAACTAATTGTCACGAGGTATTGATTGAGGCTGAAGGTTGCCTTGAGTGACAAGTCGTGCGAAACGGACGGAGTTATGGATGTTTGATTCGGGAACGGGACGATCGTGGAGTCCGGTATCGAATCAATCACTCGAATGGCGTTTCCCATAAAGGCGTTTTGAGAAGAACAGTAGTAGAGTGTGACGTTGGTATCGAAATCATTGGGGACGGTGAAGACCAGGTCACCCGAAGTCGCTCTGGAGCCACTCAGGTTCGAATGAAAGTACTCACTGGCAAATCCCGTCGAATTAAGCTGAGTGGACAAGTAGAATGAATTGGTGCCGGTATTGCATGAAAAGACGTAGGTGTATCCTTTGAGCAGGGTTAGGTCCGGACTTTCCTTGCCATTGAGGAGAAAGACCTGAGAGGCTGCATTCAAAGAGGAATTTCCCACGGTGACGGCGTAAGTGAAGTTTTGATCGACGGTCCAATTTTGGAAGGTGCTGCCGATATTGGCCGTGGCGTTGATTTCAAGGTTGGTTTCGCTGGATTCGAATTGTGTGGTTCCGTTGCCGGAAACACGGGTCGCTACGTCCACTGTGTTTTTTTGGAATTGAGCGATGAGCGATGCGTTCTCGTCCGTGGAAAAAGTAATGGTCGGACTCCTGAAACTCGGCGTGATGCTTTTGGCGTTCGGATTGCTCCAACCGAGAAAAGAGTATCCCGGGTTGGGGGTTGCGGTGATCGACGAACTCAGAGTCGAGGTTCCCGGGTCCCACACTCGAAGACTTGGGTCATCGAAGACCAATCCGCTA
>JAYOII010000016.1:4766-11277 GCA_038118685.1 Opitutia bacterium | reverse complement strand
ATCCGCTACCGGGGGGAGAGATTGAAATATTAAGGTCGTGCAAATCGACTTGGATCGGTGCGAAACTTGCAAAGACGGAATAATTTCCATCAATCAAAAGGGAGAGGGGGTCGTCCGAAGAATTCGTTTCCTGTCCCAATTGGTCGATCACCGTCCATTTGGAAAACTCGTAACCAGCCGGAGCGCTTGGGTTGTTCGGGCCATTTCCGACAGGAGTAATGGTCGCCGTCGATCCGAATGGGTAGGTGCCTCCCCCCGACACCGTTCCGTTGGAGTCGGAAGTCACCGAAACAAGATATGTCTTCGGAGTAAAGGTTGGGGTCAAGTTAACTTCATTGCTGGGGATCGTTACGATCGTGGTGGACGAATTTGGATCGGCGAGGTATTGGGTGTCACCGGTCCATTGGGAAAACAAGTATCCGGTGTTGGACAGGGTGGAAATGGTGACGTTCGATTCGAACTCGTACGAGCCCGCTCCACTGGACTGACCGAAAGCGGAAGGCAGGATGTTCAAGGCGAAGTTGCTTCTTTTGAAACTGGCGTTCAATTCCATGTCCGAAGAGACGGAGAAGGAGACGAAGTTGGATTCAGGATTGGGAAACGAATGACCGTACCATCTGTCGAATTCCCAACCCAAGGAGGGGCTTGCGTTCAGGTCTATGGTATCTTGAAAAACCGGGGAGAGAGAGAGGGAAGGCTGACCGTTGACGAGTCCGCTCCCGCTAACCGTGACGTTCACGTCATAGCTGTTGCGGGCAAAGTTTGCTTGTACGGAAACGTTCTGCGGGTGTTGCAGAAGGTTGATGGATGACGATACGCTGGAATTCGAATTCAAGGCGAAAGTGTCGCCGGACCAACTCGTGAAATGCCATCCGGGGCTCGGTATGGCAGTGACTTGAGGAGTATCGTTGATCGTGAACGATCCGCTTCCCGTTGTGCTTCCACTTCCCGATCCGACGGTGGCTGTTACGTTAAAATCGATCAAGGCGAAATTGGCCGCAAGGGTAACGGGTCCGACGATGGCAAGTGAATTGTTGGCATCGGGCGTTCCATTGGTCAGCGAGTTAGTCGAGTTCGCGTCTCCCGTCCAACCGGCAAAAGAATAACCGGGTGCGGGAGTAGCAAGGATTGGATAAACGCTGAAGTGCTTCCATGGGCCGGACGTTGGGTTGATCGTTACCTGCCCGCCGACACCGGCAGTCAGGTTGACCGGGTACTCAAGGGGTTTGAAGAGAGCTGTGACCTTTATGTCAGAGGCTCTGTGGGACATGTCGACGGTCGCGTTCAGTTGGGTGTAATTGTCCAAGGACCCCAGAGATCCGTTTGCCTCCGTCCACTCATCGAATTGGTAGCCATGAAGAGCCGTAGCCGTTATTGGAACCAAATCCGAATGATTGCGAAGACTTGGTAGCGAAGGGGATGCGGATGCCCCCCCCGTTCCATACTCCACGGTAAGCAAATATTGGTTTTCGGTGAAATTGGCGGTGAAGGACAAATTTCCGGGATGAGTCAGTTTGAAGGGAGCGATGTTGGCGTTGGTCGAAGTAAGAAGAGCGATTGAGTTGGCGTCTCCCGTCCAACCCGAAAAGCTGTAGCCGTGGTTGGCTGTGGCCGAAAGGGAGTAGTTGCCATCGAAAGGATAGGGGCCGGGTTGCTGGACGACTTGAGCGCTTCCTCCGGAAGTTGAATTGACGTTGATGTCGTAGGACAAGGGAGTGAAGACGGCGACAAGAGCATGCCCGCCTTGGACGTTCAGCGTGGCGTTGGCGGTCAAGTTGTTGTCAAGCCCGATGGAGGGGTTTCCCAAAGAATTGTAGTTTAGCCAATATCCGAATTCATAGCCTGTAGCCGGGGTTGCGGTCAGCGAGACATTCGTGTCATAGGGATACACCCCGTGACCGGAATAAGTGCCTTGCCCGATCGTGGTGATTGATACGTTGTACTCTCGGACTTTGAAGGTTGCGGTGACGTTACGGTCTTCGGACATGATGACGGTGCTGGTTTGATTGGTGGGGTGGCTAACCCCCGGTCCATTCCAGCGCACGACCTCGAAGAGAGGGTCCGCCACTGCGGTCATGCTTACGTTGCTGTCGTATTCGTACAATCCATCCTGATTATTCGGATTCACCGAGACTGAGCCTCCGGTCCCAAAAACGGAAACCTGAAGAAGCGCTTTTTTGCGCAGCGAAGTTTTGTACTCCGAGGCGTTGTCCTCGAAAGTGCTTCCGTATTTCCATTTGGAACCGGATGTGTTGGTGCCCGGAGCAATTTTGAGATAGAGGTTGGTCGGAATGCCCGACGAGAATGCGGGCCAAGTCCAATTGGGTCCCGTAACGGTATTGTATCTTGCCGTTGCATCCGTGGTGGCTCGATCGTAGAAACGGATGCAAACAGGAGTTCCGGGTGCAGGTGCGTTACTGAGAATTACGAAGGGCGCGTTCACGGAGTAACCGGCGGGTTCGTTCGGATAAACCAAAACTTGGTCGCTGCCTCTTGTGAAAATCGTGGTAAAGGAAAACATTCCGTCGTCATAGCCGTATCCACTGCTCGAGTCTCCTACCGTCGTTCCAAAGGTCATGGGGATCCAATTACCCTTGAAAGGTTCGGCACCCGTAGCTTGATCAAAATAACCTAGAGTCGCCAAACTTCCGTCTCCGTTAACGGCAAGCCCTCCGTCCAGCGGTATTCCGTTTCTATCTTGGAGACGATAGGCATTGGCAGTCTCGGTGAGAGTCGACCAATGAATGACGATTTGAGGTATTGTTGCCTGAACAAAGGTAGGCAAACCGAAGAAAATGGACACCAATGCGAAATTCCAAAACCAAAGAAGATGTTTCGCGCGCGTGTAAAAAACACTCCGGAAGAAGGTACGCAAGAGGGATGTACTTCTGAAAATCACCAAGAATTAACCGAAGGGGTCGGGCGAAAAAATTCGAGTTTTGAAAAGTGTGAGGGCGGGCGGGATCCCATACGAATAATATTCGGCAAAAGTTTCGTAAAAGCAAGTTATTATTATGCTTCTTTGATAGCGATCTGTAGTTGAAGAATTCTTAAATGATTTCAGAAAGAAAAGCTTTGTTTTATCTTTAAAAACAGAACAGGCATTAAGTCCGAATTGAATAGAGTAAAGTGAAGTTTATTAAAGAAAAAAGATAATAAAGGTGCTAAAAAGAACAGCAAATGGAATTTCTTCGAATTCAGAGTGAAAATGAAAGATTTTTTTCAAGTGGATCTTGGTCTAATTTCGATTTGACCTTTACTGGATAAGCGGTGATTATTAAATACCTTGTCCCTACTGTTTCAAAAAGTCCCCTGTTTAAATTTTGTTCTCAAACCGAGCGTCGTATTGGTTTGTGTGTGTCTTTGTTTCGGACTTAATACCCTAAATGCAGACTCCACCACGATTTGGTGGCAAAGTTGGAAAAAGGTCATCACGTCCTACCCGCTTCACAATCCTGCCGATTTGGGTGCTACCCCCAGCGATATTCAGGAACTTCGGGGCAGGGATCTTACTGGTACTGCTCGGGATTTGTACCAAGGGTCCGATGGTCAAAGTCTGGACGGTGATCTCATCGAACTGGGTTATTACAAGCTTTCAGACAACTCTGCCAATACGAGCAACACTAATCTTTTCAAAGGTACTTGGACGCCTCTCACGACAAAAACCACGATCGGTCACAACTATTATTTCGACTCATCCAATAATGCAGGTAGCACCGCGGGTCAGTTTCACTTCTCTACCAAGTTTAGTTCAGGAACGGGTAATGACACGACTGACGATACGGCCAATACCAACAATGAGTTGAACAATGCCTACGAAATCACGAATGATACCTTTTCCTCTCTGAGTGACGAAATTACAAGGCTCAACGCTGGAAACGACGCCGGAGGAACCAATTACGGCAGACTTGGCATCAGGTTTTACGAAACCGGCGACAGGACTTCGGCATCTGCCGGTGGACTTACCAAGGACGATACGGTTGGTCATGTTCTGTACAACACGATCATGGCGGAGTCTTGGCAATGGCAAGATACTAGTTTCGGAAGTGACGTCTACATTCAATTACATGACCCTTCATCGACTTCCGCCATGACATCGGGCTTGGAATTTGAATTCAATAACAACACGCACAATGCTTACTCCAAAGTCGGTTCTAATTCAGTGGCCGTCGGCACTGATAATTACGTGTCGTCTCTTACTTATCACGACGGGGACGATAATATTAACCTTGATACGGTTGGATCGGCCAACTTTAGCGGATTAAGCGGATCAGGAAACATCACTGACACGGAAAACGCAGTTTTTCGGACTGTGACTCTTCACACGTCGGCGGGTAACATTGGTAACGATGGAACTTCGTTTTCAGGTGGGATTTCCGGTGACATTACCCTCATCAAAACCGGAGGCACCGCAGGACATGTAAGCAACGACGGAGAACAGACTTTAACGGGAATCATCGCAATAACCGATACAACCGGTAGCGATGGCGCCGGATATCTTGATATTAAGGGAGGTACTCTGATTCTCGCGCCCAACGGTAATTCTCAGTCTTTCGAGTACATTACGGGATCCGGGAATCTGGATCTTGTGAATGACGGAGGGCAAACCGTTGAGCTTGGTTTTACGACCGCGACCACTGCCCAGACTCACTCGGGCACGGTTGAATTGTCCGGTTCCGGAACGGCCACGACAATCAAGGTATCCAGTGGAACGGCGGGCGGAGACTACAACGACGAGCAAGTCTTTTCCGGTCAAGTTACGGGTACCGAAACGCTTGTTAAGTCTGGCGTGGGTCGATTGAAGTTGTCCAATTCGGGAAATAATTTCACGAACTCCGGGGGGACCGACGTTCAAATTGACGATGGAACCTTGGTTGCGGCTCACGCGAATGCTTTGGGTGGCGCGTCCAACACCGTGGTCATCAACAAGGGAAAGCTTGAGCTTGAAGGAGGCATATCCTTGGCCAACACGAGTATTCAAGGCTCGGCATCGGGTAAGAGCATGGTTGGCGGAGATGGAACCTTCTCGGCGATCACGGTTGGAGATGGAACTACTGACATCAAGGCCATTTCCCCCGGGCGGGGAATTTCATCCTCCTTGAGTCCAAGTAATCAGCAAGTCACTCTAGGCACGGGTGGAGCGGCGGCCAACGCAATGGGTAACCTTACGGTTACGAATTTAACCTTCAACGACAACGCGGTCTTTGATTGGGAAATTTCCGATTTCAACAGCGGAGCCAACCAAAGCTCATTCAATGATGAATTCGACGTTTTGAATTTTGATACCCTTACTTTCGGTAGTGGTGCCGTGGTTGACTTGAACGTATTCAGTGTTGCCAGCAATGGTTCGGCCGGAGGAGTCGCCAACCTCGGGGTTCATGACCATACCACAAACGACGGTATTATTTTCCTCAAAAGCGCTAATAGCGATCATAATGACATTACTTGGGGCGGGACAGGCTTGGCGACCGGACAGTGGTCAGACGCCAGTAGCTATTTTAATTTAGATGACCGGGCTTACAACTTCCATAACGGCAATCTCCATGGAGGGTGGGGGGTATGGTATAATGGATCCGGTGACTTTTACCTGCGTTATTCGGCAGTACCCGAGCCTTCTACTTATGTGATGGTAACGGGTTTGCTCTTGCTTCCGGGCTTTCGTCTTTTTCGGCGTTTCCGCAAGGGCTTTGGCAAAACGGACGACTCCGAGGAGTCGTCGACTCTTTGATTCGGTTTACTTTATCATTTCGCCTGAGCCTTTTCCTCGAGCCTCTGAAAGTGCGGTCGACCAAAAATTCAGGTCTCAGCCGTCCTTGAGCTCAATTAGTTCCTTTAAGGAAGTAAAGTGGTCAGCCAAGCCGGAGGGTTTGTCCATTTCCCCGATGATTTTCCTGAAGGTTTCCTTTTTTTCAAGTTGAAGGTTACGAACGCGTTCCTCGATTGTGCCTTGCGCCACAAGCCTGTAAATGAAGGTTGGTTTATCACGCCCCAAACGATGGGCCCGGTCAATGGCTTGTTCCTCAACGGCCGGATTCCACCAGGGATCCATAAGGAAGACGTAGTCTGCGGATTTTAACGTGACGCCCAAACCCGCTGCCTTGAGAGACGCCAACATGACGGTCGGACCTTGGCTGGATTCGAAGGTTTCGACAGGGGTCGACCGATCGCGAGTCGAGCCGGTCAGTTCGAGGATGGGGAGATCGGGGTGACTGAGCCGGATGTTTTTCTTGAGAATGGTCAGGAATGAAGTGAACTGACTGAATACGATGACTTTGGCTTTTGACGAAGCCAAGTCCCCGAGTTTTTCGATCAGCACGTCGCCTTTCGATCCGGTCGGCGGGAGGTGTTCGCGCCAAGGAAGCAGTCCAAGATCGCAACACGTTTGCCTCAATCGGGTCAGGAGTGAAAAAACGTGGGTCGGGGCTTCCTTGATCGCCGCCTGAAGATCCTCCCCGTGTCGTTCGATCGCGCCTTCGGCAAGCTTCCTGTATTCTTTTCGTTGTTCGTCGTT
>JAYOII010000016.1:1365-4666 GCA_038118685.1 Opitutia bacterium | reverse complement strand
TGACGGGCGTTGATGGACAGACAGGTCTGAGTGATTTTGGCTTTGGGGTTCTTGATAAGCTGAGCTTCGTCAAGTATGGCGTAACGAAAAGCGAATTTCTCAAGGAGGCTTCTGTGCCGTCGCAATTGAGTGTAACTGGCAACCCAAAGACAACTCTCCGATTGGTCGGCGAATTGATTTTCCTTGTTGAGCATTCTTACCTTGAGTTTGGGAAACCTTTCCTTGGCCTCGCGGATCCAGACGGGAACGACCGAGGCAGGGCAGGTAACCAAATCGGGAAGGTCTTTTTCCTTGTTCCCCATGATCAGGGCGAGGGTTTGAACGGTTTTCCCCAACCCCATCTCGTCCGCAAGCAAGCCGTGACAGCCAAGTTTATGCAGTGCATGTATATGAGCGACGCCATCTCGTTGGTAGGGTCGGAGAAAAGAAAACCTCTTGGCGATTCCGTTGGTTTGGGGCTCTCGAATCGATGACTGCCAAGCAGCAAGCTTTCCGTCTTGTCTGGCTCGAAGGTATTTTCGGGCAAAGAGGGAAAAAAGCATGTATCTCGGCCAATTCGCTCTCTTCGAATCACCCCGATTTCTTTGCCACCACTCGAAATCGTCCAGTTGATCCTGGTCGAGTCGAACCAAGCCATGTCCCCTGATGAAGGTGGCTCCGTTTCTTGCCTTGGTAATCTTGCGGCTGTGCTCGGCTCCGAGTCGGAGAGATCCGAGCCTGAAGTTTTCCCTCAGCGTCATGGAAGAGGAATCCCGGCTTCGGGCTTCGATTTCCCAACTGAGGACACGTTGACCTTCGCGAAGAAGATGAGCATCACCCGAAAACTCCAGGCTGAATGCCTTGTCCCACCGGGAAAGAGCGTCTTCGGCGAGGAGAGCGACTTTTTTCCAGTCCTTCATCGAGAAAACGCCTTTGACCTTGTCGAAGACGAAGCCTCGTTCCCCTGCCTCGGCGACGAATCTCATGAGGGCGGGCCGGTCCGCCCGTTCGATTTCCTCGAGCGCTGTATTTCCGTAGGCCGGGATTTTCTCTTTTGCATCCTTTTGCCACATGGGGGTGGCGGTGAGTCCGTTTTTGTTGGAAACTTCAAGCAGGATGTGGAGAGGTATTTGGTCGGGACTCTTTTCTTCTTGCGGTTCATCCTCTGCCGCGGGCGGGGGATCGGGCTGTTTTTGTTCGTCCTCGGGGGCCTCTAAATCGTCGAGGAGCGGATCGTCTTCGTGAATTTCGGCAATGAGTTCCTCGATTTCGTAGAGCCCGGCTGTGGCCAACACGATCCCGAATTCCTCGTCCTCCACCGATGTTCTGATTTCGGGACCTTTTCCGTTCCATTCTATGACCGAGTAGGTTTCCTCCCGGTTGACTTTTTGAGTTACGACTGCTTGACCACTTTGCAAGTCGATGGTGCTGAGCATCCCTTCCCTGTAGAATTTACGCCCTTCCTGAAGTTGTGTTTTAGGTATGTTCGTTTCCCAATCGGCCGTCGACAAGCGGGCAAGCCAGGCTTCAACCGCTTCTCGGGTAAAGGTTCTGGAGGGGCCGTTCGAGGTCATTTTTTCATAAAAGGGAAGCCCGAAGGGTACCTGTTCTTTTTTGCTTTCCGCAAGAGGAAATCACAAAAACGAATGGAAAGTTATACACGTAAATCCAAGCCCTGCTTGAATTATCCGTGAAAGTTCAGGGTCCAATCGTAAACTTCGGCGTAACGCTTGGCTGCACCGTCCCATGAACAAGGGGATTCAAGCGCGTTCTTCCTGATTTTAGAGAAGGAACCGGCTTTCGCAAAGAGCTTGATCGCCCTGTGAATAACCATCTTCAGACTTTTCGAATTCGCTTTTTCAAATAGAAACCCGTTGGCTGAGACGGTGGAACGAGAAAAGTGATCTATGGTGTCGGCCAGGCCACCCGTTTTGCGGGCGATTGGGAGGGACCCGTAACGCATCGCGTAGAGTTGAGCCAAACCACAAGGTTCGAACCGACTGGGCATGAGAAAGAAGTCGCTTCCGGCAAAAATTCTTCGAGCCAACCCATCGTCAAACCCAATGAACACCGCGATCCGATCGGGGAACTTTACTGCCAATTGGCGAAAGGCGTCTTCCTCTTCTTTCGCCCCGCTCCCCAAGATGACGAAATTGGCGTTTGATTCGGACAACAACGAAGGGAGACACTCGATGAGCAAATCCAGGCCCTTTTGCCGGTATAGGCGGGAAACCACTCCGAAGAGAGGGGCGTCCGGGCTTGCCGGCAAGTTCATTTCCGCAAGCAAGGATTCCTTGCAGGCTTCTTTTCCTGATTGAGGAGAATCAGGATGGATGGGGCAGGGGAGAGCCGGATCTTTTTGGGGATCCCAACTCGCTTCGTCGATCCCATTGAGGATGCCCAATAGGTCCGCTCCCCGGTAGGTCAGGCTTCCTTGGAGTCCGTGACCGAATTGCTCGGTCCTGATCTCTTGAGCATAAGTCGGGCTGACGGTCGTGATCTTGTCCGCATGCTGAATGCCTCCTTTGAGCAGATTCATGGAACCGTTGCTTTCGAACCCATCGATTCCCCAAAAACTTTCGGGAAGCCCGGACCGAACGAAATATTCAAAGGAGCAATAGCCCTGATGTTCCAAGTTATGAATGGTCAGGACCGATTTTCCAAGTTTTGCCCGACCGGTCTTGAGACGGGTTGAATTCAGGTATGCGGGCAGGCAGGCGGCCATCCAATCATGAGCGTGATAAACGTCGGGTGACCATCCGGTGATTTGACTTATGAGGAGGGCGGACTTGGACAGGACGAATGCCCGGGTCGGGTTGTCGGGATAATCACCCTCGGAGTCCGCATAAATTCCGGGTCGGTCGAAAAGCGAATCGTTTTCCAACAGGTAAACCGGGATGCCGGAGGAGCCTAAAGTCGTTTCTCCTATTCTGACGGGGATTTGCTCTTTTCCTATAGAGACGGTTCCGGTTTTTAGAAAAAAGGTCGTTTTGAGGGCCTTGCATTCGCGGTGGAGAGGGCAAAGGATCCGCACGTCGATCCCCAACGCTTTGATTGCGATGGGAAGGCTGCCCACGACGTCGCCGAGCCCCCCGGTTCGAACAAGCGGGCTGACTTCAGGACTGACGAAAAGAACTTTCATGGTGGAAGAAGTTTGGACAAAAAAGCTTGTCATGACGTTTTTGTGATCGTTGGCAATTTCAATCGGATCTTATTTTGATTCGATGCTTGCCGAATAATGGTTCCGATATTTACTCGTTCAATAAATGAAGATCCTCCTCCGAAATAACCCCTGCGGTGAATCGAGACAAAGGGGCAATTT
>JAYOII010000016.1:0-1355 GCA_038118685.1 Opitutia bacterium | reverse complement strand
TCACAAAAGCCCGAATGATAGCGCCGCCCTTTTTGGATTTTGCATTATCCCTCGGGTTCCGCTTTAAAGGAGTTTGTCTTTGATGCCGGAACAAAAAATAGAGTTCGAAACAGAAAGGCAGCTCCACCAATTGTATGGGGAGAGTCCGGCCAACCTAAGCCAAGTCGAGCGCCTGCTTTCCGTCCGTCTCGTTGCCCGGGGCAATTGCCTGTTGATAGACGGCAACCAAGAAGACGTGGATCGTTGTGGAGACCTTTTTGCTCTTCTTCTCAAGGGCAGGGAACAGGGGTTTGTGTCGGGCAAGTCTGATTTCGGAAGGTTTCTTGCAAAGGTGGCGGGCGGGAAAAGCAAAGAATTGCAAGACCTTTTGCAGAATCCCCTGGTACTCAAGATCCGTAAGAAATCGGTTGTTCCCAGAAACCTCGGACAAAGGCGATTTCTTGATCTGATTCTGAACAATGACATGGTTTTCGGAATTGGCCCGGCTGGTACGGGCAAGACCTTTCTAGCCATGATTGCGGCCCTCCACGCCCTGCTTGAAGGAGAAATTCAGCGCATCGTTCTTGCCCGTCCCGCTGTTGAGGCTGGGGAAGCCCTCGGTTTTCTTCCGGGTGATTTGGAGGAAAAGCTATTGCCTTATCTTCGTCCGCTCTATGATGCCATGGATGAAGTGCTCGGCCCGGTCGAAGCGCGTAAATTGGTCGAGACGGGGGTCGTGGAGATCGCCCCTTTGGCCTACATGCGTGGTCGAACCTTAAGCAAGTGCTTTGCTCTGCTTGACGAGGCTCAGAATACGACCCGTTCACAGATGATGATGTTTTTGACTCGCCTGGGGGAAGGAAGCAAAATGGTCGTCACCGGAGACCTCACGCAGGTCGACTTGCCGACGCGACAGGAATCCGGGCTTGTTCATGCCCAAAAGACTCTCTCTGCAGTCAAGGGCTTGCATTTTCACGAATTCGATCATGACGAGGTAGTCCGCCATCCCTTGGTCAGTTCGATTATTTCGGCTTACGGAAAAACGTCTTCCGGTTCCTAAGCCTTGACCCCATCCTTATTTATGAGAAAATGAGTTCTTTTCAATGGCTAGTGAGGACACAAAGGGCTTGCGCAAGAAGAACGGTCGCAAGAGATCCCGCAGACGCAAAGAGCTTGAGCAAGACGATTCTTCCGATACTCGAATTTCCGGGCTGCGTGGGGAATGGCAAGCTTGGGGCAAGAATCTCTTACTGACTTTATTCTTCGCCGTAGCGGTCATCTTTACCTGTTTTGTCGGTCAGGATCCCCCGGGTTTGCGGACATTGGGGGAATCGGCGCCCGAAACCCTTTATTCGGATATTGATTTCGGGTACGTC
>JAYOII010000015.1:0-21068 GCA_038118685.1 Opitutia bacterium | reverse complement strand
GTCCGGCGGAGAAACAACTTTGAAGGGCATCCTTCGAAGCGAAGACGTCAATCTAATGATCGAGGCGCTTGTCAGGCTTGGTGTGGAGATGGTGGAATCCAAAGATCAGACGACGCTCAAAATAAAAGGATGCGAGGGGTTTCTTCCGTCCAAGAAGCAAAAGATATTTGTTGGGAATGCAGGCACAATCGCGCGGTTTTTGACCGCCTTGTTGGCGGCTCAAAGCAATGGATCCTATGAATTGGATGGCACGGAGGCCATGAGAGAGAGGCCGATGAGAGAACTGTTGTCCTTTCTCAGTGACAATGGAGCGAGCTTTGAATTCAAAGGAAAAGAGGGATGCTTTCCCTTTTCAATGGTCACGCAAGGACTGAATGGAGACCTAAGAAAAATCGATGCGACCCAAAGCAGTCAGGTGCTCTCGGCAATCCTTATGATCGCCCCACTGCTAGAGCGCAACCTGAGCCTTTCTTTCGAGGGAGGAACGGTTTCCGTCCCCTTCGTTGATATCACGCTGTCGATGATGAAAGACTTTTCCGGATCAGAAGACTTTTCCTCCAGCCTTACGTCAAGCTCGGCCAAGGTAAATTGTCCCGGCTATCGAAAAGACGATTTTATCTTTGAGGTGGAACCGGATGCCACGGCGGCCAGTTACTTTCTGACTTTGCCGCTTGCGACGGGAGGCGCATGTTTTCTTGAAGGTATTCATAGAGAAATGCTTCAAGGAGATTCCGCCTATGCCCAGGTGCTGCAAACAATTGGGCTTCGGATCGATGAGAAGAATGATGGAATCCTTTCCAAATCGGTCCAACCGCCTGCGGGGGGCGAATTCGACTTCAACGATATCTCGGATACATTTCTGAGCTTGGCCGCAGTGAGCCCGCTTTTGTCATCGCCCTTGACGATAAGCGGGATTGCTCATACGCGTAAACAGGAAACGGATCGGGTCAGCGCCATGGCTACTGAATTAACAAGGCTTGGGCAATCAGTGGATGAATCCGAGGATCGATTACGAATTACTCCAAATTTAAATAAACTTAAGTCGCTTGCAGTCGATGGGGTTGAAATCGACACCTACAAGGACCACCGTTTTGCCATGAGTTTTGGAGTTCTTGGATCCTGCGATTTGTTCGGCAATGGTCGAAGTTGGATGAAAATCAACGATCCGAATTGTTGTGCGAAAACATATCCGTCCTATTTTGACCAATTGAATGATTTGCGGGTTTTTTCACATGGGCAAGCATGATTTCATAATTATATCCTTGGACGGTGGAGCCGGTACAGGCAAGTCTACGACTGCTTATTCTTTGTCATCGGCTCTCAATCTTCTTCATGTCGATACTGGTTCGCATTACCGTACCATGACTCGTGCTTTTTTGAATCTTGGCTTGAAGTCAGACCAGGTAAATCAATATTTAAATAAAAATAATCTGAATTTGGGTACTGTGGTCGATGAGCGTCGATCCTACCTGTTGATCGATGAAAAACGATTCGATCAAACTGAATTGAGAACGAGTGAAATCAATGACAAAGTCTCGGATTTTTCTTCCATGGAAGCTGTTCGAAATCTCTTGTTCGATTATCAGAGGTCCCAAGTTGAAATTGCCCGACGCAATCATTTCAAAGGAATCATTATGGAAGGCAGGGACATCGGAACCGTCATTCTTCCCGACGCCCACTTGAAAATTTACCTGGAGGCAGATTCACAAATCCGTGCTAATCGGAGAAAAGAAGATGGCGAAAACGATCAAATTACAAATCGGGACGAAAAAGACAGCTCGCGTAAAATCGCACCATTGATTCCGGCAAACGGTTGCATCCGTATTGATACCGGTCTGCTCGGAATAGAAGAAGTCACCGAAAGCCTTTTGGAAGTCATCGAAAACCTGCCATGACTCCCTTTTACAGGTCAGCGCAATTTCTTTCTTATGCCTATTACCGCCTTTTTCACGGCTTTGCCGCCGAGGGGTTGGAAAACATACCCGAAGATGGCCCTTTCTTGTTGGCTTCCAACCACTTGAGTTTTCTGGATCCTCCCGCGCTTGGTTGTCTTATGCCGCGCAACTTGCATTATTTTGCCCGGGACAGTCTTTTCAAGGGCCCGCTGGGCATGCTCATCAGGGCCTTGAATTCGATACCGGTCAATCGCTCTCAGCTCGATTTGGCAACCTTGAGGACTGTTCTCAAGGTATTGAAGGATGGCCACCCGTTGCTCGTGTTTCCCGAGGGCACCAGAAGTGAGGATGGTTCTTTGGGCGAAGGAAAAAAAGGAGTGGGTATGCTCGTGGCCAAATCCCAGGTTCCGGTTTTGCCCGTGCGGATTTTCGGATCATACGAAATCTTGGGCAAGGGCAAATCTTTACCACGAATAGGTCGGAAGCTTCGTGTCCGATACGGGACCTTGTTGGACTTTGAGGAACTTGATCCCGGAGGCAAGGGAGGCGAGAGATATGACGAGATATCGCAATCCGTAATGACTGCGATATCTCGAATTAAATAAATTTAATTAAACTTTGAAGATCCTTTGGATGCAGGTCGCGCAGTTGCCTGGATCAAGTACGGTTAGCACCGGAGTCTTGCTTGGCATTTGCAGAGTCGAGTGGATGTTGACCAACATATCCGTTTTGTCCGTGAATGGCGGGCATGCGATCGTCGGAAAGCCGGAGTTGGCTCCAACGAAACCGGAAAGTGCGTTGGAACGGCCTGCGATCGTTACGTATACGAGGGATTCTTCGTTCGCGTTGTCTTCGAGGATTTTCAGAACCTCCAAGGGTTGTTTGTGTGCTGATGCAGCGTGTTGCTCCCACGGAATCGACATGGCATCCAAATTGTCGGTGATCTTCTTTGCGTGGGGCTCATCTGCGGTCGAGCCCATGATGATAACTACTTTCATTTTATCCTAAGTATTGTTTGAGGTTTGCTTTGATTCGATCATCGATGGATGATTCGATTTCCGGAAATTTGAATTTCTCACCGGTGATTTTTTCAAATAAATAAATATATCTTGCCGATAGTTCCACGACCAATTCGTCGGGAGCAGCCGGTAGGGTTTCGTCGTTGTAAGGATCGCAATGTTCTTTGAACCAAAGGCGCAAAAACTCTTTGTCTATGTTTTCTGGCTCCAGATCTTGATCCATTCGTGATTGATAGCTGTCTCCAATCCAATAACGGCTCGAATCCGGGGTGTGAATCTCATCGATCAGCGTGATGACCCCATCTTCGTCAATGCCCATTTCATATTTCGTGTCGACGAGGATGAGACCATGCTGGGAAGCGATCTCTTGACCCCGGGCAAAGAGCTCGAGTGATTTTTGGGCCGCATAATCCCAATGTTCCTGTGTCATCCACTCCTCGGCAACGATATCTTTCGGAGAAATCGGGCGATCATGGTCTTCCTCTTTGGTCGTAGGAGTGAGAACCGCTTCCTCCAAGGCTTGGTTCTTGGTCAGACCGTCAGGAAATTGAATTCCACAATATTCGCGGTCCCCGCGGTTGTAAATCGTCCAAAGCGAAGTGCTCGAACTTCCCGTTACGTAACCACGCACCACGAATTCAATCGGGAATGGTTTGCATTTTTTGGCAATCGTGACGTTGGGATCCGGCAACTCGATGACATGGTTGGGGATGATGTCCTTGGTTTGTTCAAACCACCAGGCACCCGTTTCGTTGAGCACCTGCCCTTTGAAGGGTATGCTTGCAAGCACGCGGTCAAAGGCCGATTGTCTGTCCGTGGTGATTAGGGCTAACGTATCGCCCAAATCGTAGCGATCCCTCACTTTGCCCTTGTAATATTCATCCGTGGTTAGATTCGTGGAGGTCAGGCAATAGTCGACGTGCTTGGAAATCTTTTCTCTGTAATCGTTCTTGGTATCTAGTGCTTCTATCATGGTAAAAAAAGAGTTTCACGTTAGAAGTCTCTACGGAAAATTCAAGCCCAACCGACTAACTTTTTTCGTTTCGTTGACGAAATGTCCGTAGATCGATAAAAAGCAGGAAATATTACCTAGATTTTCATGAATTCTGACATTACCTACGATTTGATTGTTCTTGGAGGTGGCCCTGCTGGTTATGCCGCTGCCATTCGCGCCGGTCAATTGGGCAAGAAAGCTCTTTGCCTGGAAATGGAACGTGCAGGCGGCACCTGCTTGAATTGGGGTTGCATCCCCTCGAAAGCCCTGCTGAAGAGTGCGGAAGCCTATCAGGCGGCCTTGCATGCCGATAAATTGGGCATTAATTGCGGGGAGGTTACCTTTGATTTCGAAAAGGTCATGGGCCGCTCGCGCTCCGTATCCGATCAAATGGGCGGAGGGATCGAATTCCTGTTCAAGAAAAACAAAGTCGACTACGTGGTGGGCAAGGGAATGGTTCATGCCGCCGGTATGGTCGAGATTACCGAAGGTGAGTCCAAGGGGACGTATTTGAAGGCGGAAAAGATCATGATTGCAACGGGTTGCAAGCCTAGAAAGGTCGATGAGGTCGAAGTAGATGGCAAGCGGGTGATGACATCCCGGGAAGCCCTCGCTATGACGGAGCAACCCCAAAGCATCGCCATCATGGGCGCCGGAGCCATCGGAGCCGAGTTTGCCTATTTCCTGAATGCCTTTGGCACCAAAGTAACCCTGATCGAGATGTTGCCGAGCATACTGCCTGTTGAAGATGCCGAGGTCTCGAAAGCCATCGAAAAATCATTTTCCGAGCAGGGGATCGACTGCCGGACGGATACCCGGGTGGACGCGATTGAAGTCGGTTCGGACTCGGTGTCTCTTACGCTTGCCCGCGGTGAGGAGACCGAAACCCTGGAAGCGGAAAGTCTGCTGTTGGCAATCGGAGTCGTGCCAAACCTCGACGGGGCTCTTTCGGACAAGCTCAAGCTCGAACTGAACCGCGGATACCTGAAGGTGGACGAACGCTACGAGACTTCGGAGAAGAACATTTACGCCGCAGGTGATATCGTTGGTCCTCCCTGGCTTGCCCATGTCGCGACTTATCGGGCGATTCAAGCGGTCAATGGCATGTTTGATCATTCCGATCCGATCCCTTTTGATGCTTTTCCAGGCTGTACATATTGCCAACCGCAAGTTGCGAGCATTGGCTTGACCGAGGAAAAAGCCAAGGAAGAGGGAATCGCCTACAAAGTCGGAAAATTTCCCTTCGCCGCTTCCGGCAAGGCCGTGGCGGTCAACCACTCGGAAGGATTCGTAAAGGTCTTGGTCGGGGAGAAGTACGGGGAGATCTTGGGTGCCCATATCATCGGGTCCGATGCCACCGAACTGATTGCCGAATACGGGTTGGGTATCAAGCTGGAGGCAACGGTGGATGAAATTCACCAGACCATTCACGCTCATCCGACCATGAGCGAAGCATTGGCCGAGGCCGCCGCCGCCACCCACGGCGAAGCCATACATATTTAAATAAATTTAATTTCGTTCGCTCCCTGTCTCGTGAAGCGAAACATACGCAAAGGCAAACCGAAGTTTGCTTCAGTCGATGGGAACCTGTGGGCATAAGGGGTTTTGAGTTCAGATGAATTTGACTCGAGCTTGTTACCTTGTTGCGGTTTGTTCCGGTCTTCGAGCCATGTTCAACCTGCTTTTGAGCGCAAGGTATGATCCCGGTCGTGTTTCTTGTCTTGATGATGTCGTCGTTAACCTTGACGATTCTGGTTTGGCGCGAATTCGAGTTCATGGAAAAAGGAGGCCGGCGAACGGTTGTTCTTCTGCAAAATACGGAATGATCTCGCTCGAACTTATCCATTCGGGAGTCCATCCGTTGCTCGATCGGATTTTGCGCTTGATGAGCCACTTTGGTTGTGGTCACCTTGAACTGGCGTACATGGAAAAGGATGATCGTTTGGAAATTTACGCAGTCCGCAATATAGCCAAAGCGAACGTCTCCCGTCTTCGCCTGAGGCAGATTTTTTCATCTTTGAAGCCGATAACAATGGAAGAAGAGCACCTTGTGTTGAGGAAAATCCTTTCGCTCTTGGGCGACCGTGGAATCACCTGTAGCTTGGCTCCCCCAATCGAATGTTGCAGACTGGCGATTTCACCGGGTCTTCTTAATCCGAGAACCGAAAGAGTCACAAAGGAATGGCTCCTTCGCAAATATCAACGTATATCAAGGAAGCTTGAGCTCGGAAGTAATCAGGTATGACGAAGACTACCCGAGGGGTATGAGATCGGATGTTTAGTCATGCGGTGAGCTGAAACGCTCTATGTCTAAATTTAAATAAATCCTGCTTGGCGCAGGCGATCTCACCCCATTGTTTCGAAGCCTTTGCGCTGCTTGCGGGATTGCCATTTGTTGGCTTCCTTGTCCCCGACGACCTGTTCCTTTTTCGGATCCCATTTGATCTTCCTGCCCAAGCGGATCGAGATGTTGGCCAAGTGGCAGGTAGTCATGGCCCGGTGGTGGGTGTGAACGTCTGAAATCGGGTCGGTTCTGTCCTTCATGCAGGCGAAGAAGTTTTCCATATGGTTGGTCGTCTTCTTCCCCTTGTAGACTTCCAAGACAGTGTCGGAGGAAAGGGGTTTTTCCTTGAGTCCGTCGACCGCTTCTCCTTGTAATTTTCCGCGTGAGACGAACAGGTTGCCTTTGCTCCCTTCGAACAAGATGCCGTTTCCTTCCTTGGATTTGCTCACGATGTTCATCTCGGTGTCCTCCGGAAACATGCACCTGATATGGAAATTATGCGAAGTGTTGTAGTGATCGTCCTTGGTGGGCATCCCGTTCTTGAGGGGAATCGGATGATCCCCGATGATCGGATCGAGGGACAACACTCCTTGTCCTTCCCCGCTTTGACCCAAGGCCCATTGGGCGATGTCGACGTGGTGAGCTCCCCAGTCGGTCATCTTTCCTCCCGAGTACTCGTACCACCAGCGAAACTGGTAATGACAACGTTCCTTGATGTAGTCGACTTTGGGAGCCTGACCCAGCCAGGTGTCCCAGTCGATGTTGGCGGGCGGGTCGGATTTTTTGAAGGGTCCGCCCTTGGGTCCGCCCCCGATGTTACAGGTTACCTTTTGAATTTTCCCGATTCTGCCTTCCCGGATGATTCCGATGGCGGTAAGAAATTTTTGGCCCAGTTCGCTTCTTTGTTGGGTACCTACTTGGAAAACCCGTCCGGTTTCCTTGGGTACCTTGGAGATTTGCTTGCCTTCCTCAATGGTCAGAGTGAGTGGCTTTTCGCAATAAACGTCCTTGCCTGCCTGCATCGCATGGATTGCGATTCGCGTGTGCCAATGATCCGTCGTGCCAATGGTTACGAAGTCAATGTCCTTGCGCTCCAAAATCTTTCGGTAGTCCTGATATCCCTTGGCTTTGCCTTGGGCGAGAGACTTGTTGACCCGGTCGATCCTTTGCGTGTCCAAGTCGCATACGGCGACCAGATCCGACAGCCTGCGGGCGTTGTTGGCGACTCCGGCCCCCCGTCCGCCAACGCCTATGGCTGCGAAGCGAAGGCGCTCGCTGGGCGCCTCCTTTGCGGCATTCGCGAGGTAGGGGAAATAGGAGGAGGCGAGAATTCCGGCAAGGCCCGTTTGGGCGGATTGGTTCAGAAAGCGACGACGGGTAAGGGCTGATTTATTCATGGATTTTGAGTTTTGAGGAATATGCCTGTTTTCATCAACCTTCTTTTACGGTTTTTTTTGTTTTGTTTTACGGGGTCGGGTAATTCAGTATGAAGGAAGCTTACGGTACCTATGGCCATTTCATTCCATTCGACTCTATCCATCCTCGGTTTGTCATGCTTGAGTTCGATTTCGGTTCTTGCCCTGGATGATCAGGCGAAGATCGAGTTTTTCGAGGAAAAGATAAGACCGGTTCTTGCCCGGAATTGCTACGAGTGTCACTCAGCCAAGGCCAAAAAACTCAAGGCGGATCTTTATCTGGACCGAAAGGCGGGTTGGGCGAAGGGGGGAGAAAGCGGACCGTCCTTGACTCCCGGCAAGCCGTCCGAGAGTCTTTTGCTTTCCGCAATCCGCTACGAAGACAACGATTTGCGCATGCCACCCGACAAGAAGCTCTCCAAGGAAGTGGTGGCGGATTTTGAGAAATGGATTGCCATGGGGGCTCCCGATCCGCGTGACGCGCCCATGGAAGCGGTGACCGAGTCAAGCGGGCCAAAGGCCAAGAGTCTGGAGGAAGGCCGGAATTTCTGGGCTTTCCATCCTTTGGATTCCCCGCCATCGCCGACCGTCCTCGACCAAAGATGGGCTCAGGACGAATTGGACCGCTTCGTATTGGCTAGGCTTGAAGAGAAAAACCTGAAGCCCGCCCCGCTTGCGGACAAGTCGACTTTGCTCCGTCGGCTTTATTTCGACTTGACCGGACTGCCTCCAAACGTTGGGCAAATTGAGGCCTTTGTCGGCGATGATTCTCCCGATGCCTACTCCAAGGTCGTGGACGAATTGCTTGCTTCTCCCCGTTTCGGCGAACGTTGGGGTCGTCACTGGTTGGACGTGGCTCGCTACGCCGATACGACCGGAGGCGGGCGAAACAATCCTTTTCCCAACGCTTATCGGTTTCGTGAATACGTAATCGACAGCTACAACGAGGACAAGCCTTTCGATCAATTCGCGAGGGAGCAAATTGCGGGCGACCTGCTCCCCTCCTCCACCGATGCGCAATACAACGGAAACTTGACTGGCACAGGCTTCCTCGCCCTTGGCCCCCATAACTACGAGTTACAGGACAAGGCCCTCTTGCGCATGGAGGTCGTGGATGAGCAAATCAGCTCGGTGGGGAGGGCCTTCCTAGGCATGACCATGGGGTGCGTTCGTTGTCATGATCACCCTTTTGATCCCATTCCCATCGAAGAATACTATTCTTTGGCCGGAATTTTTCGGGGTACCAATAGCTTGGTTCCGGGAAACGTCGCCAGTTTTCATGAACGCACGTTACGGGATCAACATGCGACGGCCCGAGCGAAGCACTCCGCCGAGCAAAAGAACCTTGAAGCTGAATTGAAAAAGGCCGTAGCCGCACTCAAGTCGCTTGGAGGAAATACGGATTTTGCCAAAGCCGGTCAGAGGTCTTTGGACCCGGGCAAACTGGAGGGCGTGGTGGTGGACGATGAAGATGCCAAGCGGATCGGCAAATGGGTGTCTTCGACCCATACCAGGGGATACGTCGGCAAAGGCTACATTCATGACAGTCACGGCTCTTTGAAGCAAAAGGGGATGAGTTCGGTTACTTTCCCCGCCAGGATCCCCGAGGCCGGCGAGTATGAAGTCCAGCTTTCCTACACGCCCGGATCCAACCGGGAAAGGAAGACTCCGGTGACCATCATGCATGCAGACGGCGAGCAAAAGGTTTACGTCGACCAAGCCAAGCCACCCGCGGTTCTCGGCTCCTTCGTATCGCTTGGAACTTTCCGTTTCGACAAGGGAACCCGAGACGTCATTCAGATCACGACCGAAGACACTACCCAGGTCGTGATTGCCGATGCCATCCGTTTGTTGCCCAAGGATGAACACCCCGCTCCCGTTTTTGCCAAGAACGGGCAATCCAGGCAGAGCAAAAAAGAATTGAAGAAAAAGCAGGAACTCGCCAAGGCTCGGAAAAAGGAACTGGAAACCCGTGTATCCGATCTTAGGAAAAAGGTCCAGGACCACAAGAAAGCCGCACCTCCTGCGGCGGGCAAGGTCATGTCGGTTCTCGAGCATAAGGAGGCAGGGGACTGGCGTATCCATCGCAGGGGGGAAATTCGCAACCTCGGGCCTTTCGTGAAACGGGGCTTTCTTGCCGTTGCCACTCCTTCGGATTTGTCTCCCACGCCCGAGATATCGAAAGGTTCGAGCGGGCGCCTCGAGCTCGCGGATTGGGTTGCGTCCTCACGGAACCCTCTGACTTCCCGCGTTTACGCAAACCGGGTTTGGCGTCATCTTTTCGGAAGAGGAATCGTTGCCACGCCTGATAATTTCGGGGAAATGGGCAGCCGCCCAACCCACCCCGAACTTCTTGACCATTTGGCGGTCTTTCTAATGGAAAACGGATGGTCCACCAAGCGGCTCATACGCAAGGTGGTTCTTTCGAATACCTATCGCATGTCGTCCAAGGGAGCGCCGGGCGCCATCGAGATCGACCCGCTGAACGATCTGTTCTCAAGACAAAACCGTCGCCGCCTTGAGGTCGAAGCCATCCGGGACGCCATGCTCGTGGCAAGTGGACGGATTTCCTTTACCGCTCAAGGCATGGACAAGAAGAGATCCATGTTCGAAAAACTCGACCGAAACAAGATTCCCGAAATGTTCGAAGTCTTCGATTATCCGAACCCCGGGCTCGTATCGGGAAACCGAAACGCCAGCACCGTTCCGACGCAAGCCCTCTTCATGATGAACAATGCTTTTGTTCTCAAAGAAGCGGCCGTTGCGGCGGACAAAATCCTTGAAGTCAAGAGGCTTGAGGACGAAGACCGTTTGATTCTTGCCTACCTGACCTGTCTAGGCCGAAAACCCAGTGATGCCGAAAAGACGCTTGCCCTGGCTTTTCTGAAGGGCAATAGTGAGGAAACAGCGACTCGAGAGGCTTGGAGTGGCCTTGTCCACGGCCTTTTCGGATGCATAGACTTTCGTTACCTGAACTGACAAACACCGCAGAAACCATGAACGACACAGGGCTATCCCGGCGAGCGTTGCTCAAATCAGCCGCTTGCGGCATCGGGGCGCTTGCTGTTGCCGGAATGCAAGGCGCCCATGGCATCACGGGGAATCCCCTTGCGGCCAAGGACCCCCTCATCCCGCAACGAGCCAAGCGGGTCATCTTCATTTTCATGGCCGGTGGTCCCAGTCACGTCGACACCTTCGACTACAAGCCCGAGCTCTTTGCCAAGGACCAAAAGGATATCGATTTCGTCGGGGTGCGCACCGGAACCTTCGGCAAGCAAAGCAAAAGGAAGCTGATGAAGCCCATGTGGGACTTCAAGCAGCATGGCGAGTGCGGCCAATACGTATCCTCCCTTTTTCCTCACATTGCCGGTCAGGTGGATGATTTGGCTTTCATTCATTCCATGCATACCGAGGGGGTGGCTCACGGTCCTTCGACCCTCTTCCTTCACACCGGGGCGACCAACTTGGTCCGTCCCTCCATGGGAAGTTGGATTTCCTACGGCTTGGGCACCGAGAACGAGAACCTGCCTGCTTACGTCTCGATTTGCCCAATGGCGTCCAAGGGGGGGCCGAGGAACTATGGAAATGCCTTTCTGCCCTCCATCCACCAAGGTACGGCGGTGGGCCGGGCGGGTAGCCCCGACGATGCTCGGATCAAGAACGTCGAAAACTCGATGCTTTCTTCCGTTCAGAGAAAAAGTCGCTTTGATTACATGCAAAGCCTCAATGCCCTCCAGTTGGGCAGAGCCGGCTCGAACGACGGCATGGAAGCGACCATCAAGAATTACGAGTTGGCTTGGCGGATGCAGATGGAAGCCCCCGAGCTTACCGATCTTACCGGGGAGACGGAGGCCACCAAGAAGATTTACGGAATCGGGGAGAAGGCCACCGATTCATTCGGCAAGCAGTGCTTGTTGGCCCGCCGCATGGTCGAGCGGGGCGTGCGTTACGTCAGCGTCAACTATTCGGACGAGTCAAACAACCCCCGCTGGGACCAGCACAGCAACATGCCCAAGCATGCCGATCATGCCCGCAACACCGACAAACCCGTGGCCGGTCTCCTTCGTGACCTGAAGGCCCGCGGCCTTCTCGAGGACACCCTCGTGTGGTGGGGCGGAGAATTCGGCAGAACTCCCTTTTCGCAAAACAAGAACGGACGGGATCACAATCCCCGCGGGTTTACCGTTTTTCTTGCCGGTGGTGGCATAAAGTCAGGTATCTCTTATGGAGCCACCGACGAGATCGGAGGCGTCGCGGTCGACAAGCGCGTCCATATGCACGATCTTCATGCCACGATTCTTCATGCCCTTGGTTTGGATCACGAAAAACTGACCTACCGCTTTTCGGGCAGGGACTTTCGACTGACGGACGTTGCGGGTCGGGTCGTTCACGACCTTTTTGCCTGAGCGGGTTTGCCCCTGCCCGGTTCATCTGGCATGAAAGCCATTTTGCTTAAAGAGCACGGAAGCACGGCAGGTTTTTCGACGGAAGAGATCCCCAAGCCGGAAGTGCGTCCAGGGTGCGTCTTGGTCGAAGTGGGTGCGTCAAGCGTCAACCCGGTGGACTACAAGATTCGCCAGGGGCTTTTGCCGGTCGGGCCCGAGCTGCCCGGTATTCTTCATGGCGATATGGCTGGCACGGTGGCTCAAGTTGGGGAAGGCGTGGAAGGTTTTGCAGAGGGCGACGAAATTTATGGCTGTGTGGGAGGGTTCAAAGGACTGCCCGGGGTCTTGTCCGAATATGCCTTGGCCGATGCCCGGCTGCTCTCAAAAAAGCCGAGCAACCTGTCGATGGTGGAGGCAGCCACCCTGCCCCTTGTTGGGATTACCGCCTGGAATGCTTTGCTCGATCGGGCTGAGGTAGCTTCAGGGCAAAAAGTCCTTGTTCACGCATCCTGCGGGGGCGTCGGTCATATCGGACTTCAACTGGCCAAGGCTTTTGGGGCCGAGGTTCATGCCACGGCATCCGATGATCGCAAGATTGGGCTTGGCTTCGAATTGGGCGCCGACCGTATGATCAATTACAAACAGACCGATGTCGATTCTTACGTACGGAGTGAGACGGATGGCAAAGGGTACGACGTCGTTTTTGATACGGTTGGAGGAAAGTGCCTCGATGATTCCTTTCAAGCGACCCGGATCGGAGGAACGGTCGTTTCGATTGCCGCCCGATCCACCCATGACCTGACTCCGGTTCACGTCAAGAGCCTAAGCCTGCACGTGGTCTTCATGCTCCTTCCCATTCTGAGGGGCGAAGGCCGGGAAAGGCACGGGGAAATTCTCGGGGAATTGACCGGCTTGGTGGAGGGAGGAAAAGTCAGACCGCTCGTCCATGAGGAGGTGTTTGATTTTCAAGAGGTAGGCCGTGCCCACGAAGCGTTGGAATCCGGGAAAGTCACGGGCAAAGTCGCCTTGCGGGCAAACTGGTGACGGTCTCCTGAATTTATGACACGGCTTAGGGTTGCCTTTCGGGCAACGATTGACTAAGTTTTTCGATAAGTTCTTTTACATTTAGCCATATGCTGCATCCATAGAAAACCCGTAATGGGTTACCAACCGAGCGCGAGAGCTGCTACGGTGGAACAAGGTCTAATCAACCGGGATGCGCGGTTTTGGCACAACCGAAAACAGCGCTCTCCTCGCTTCCTATGCGAGAGAAGCGTGTAACCACCGAAAGGAAATACGCGCAATGAACAACCTAACCTCAAGTCAATGCGAAGAAATTGCTCTTCGAATCGACGAATCAAACCTGAACCATCACCTTTGGAATAACAACGGAACTTGGTGGATTCACTATACGATCTACCCGACCCCCGTGACCGTCGAAAGAATCAGGCGTTCCCTCAGGACGAAAAGCCTTCCCGAAGCCCGGAGTCGCCGCGATGAAATCTTGGACGAATTCTTGAATCAGGCTGGCAGACTAGCCGCTTAATTCACTCAAAAGGACCTTTGGGTCTTGCTTTGGGAACCTTTGGGTTTCATCACATTTGTCATGAAACCAGCCCGAATGCGAAGTTTCGTTTGCTTTTTGTTGATCGTTCTCTTTACGAGTTCGTTTTCAGTGACTGCTCAGCCCAAAGGATACCTCTATGACGAATCGAAGGTCGCACCCTATGAATTGCCTGACCCGATGGTCTGCCTGGACGGGACGAAAGTCACCGATTCGAAGACCTGGCTGAAGAAGCGCCGACCCGAAGTTTTGCGCTTGTTCGAGGAGGAAGTCTATGGACGCTCCCCCGGAAAACCGAAAGAGATGCGCTTCGAGGTAGTCGAGGAAGGCGTAGAAGCCCTCGGAGGGAAGGCAACGCGCAAGCAGGCCGTGATCCATCTGGGCAAAGGGAAAAAAGCCCTTGCGGTCAACCTTTTGCTATACTTGCCGCAAAAGGCCAAGGGTCCCGTCCCCGGGTTTCTCACGATTAATTTCATGGGCAACCATTCGGTTCATGCCGATCCCGCGATCCGTATACCAACTTCCTGGGTTCGCAACGGGACCGGGGTCAAGAATAACAAAGCAACCGCCGATGGCCGGGGTTCCCGGGCCTCGCGTTGGGCAATTGATGCGATTATTGAGCGTGGTTATGCCTTTGCCACCGTTTATTACGGAGATATCGATCCGGATTTTCACGACGGATATGAAAATGGGATTCATCCGCTCTTCTCCCCGAAAGACCCCAATAAGCGCAAGCCCACCGACTGGGCATCCATTGCCGGTTGGGCTTGGGGTCTGAGCCGCTGTTTGGACTACCTGGAAACGGATTCTGTTGTCGATGCCGCACGGATCGCAGTGATGGGCCATTCCCGCCTTGGCAAGACATCCTTGTGGGCAGGGGCCACCGACGAGCGCTTTGCCTTGGTCATCTCCAACAATTCGGGTTGCGGAGGTGCCGCCTTGAGCAGACGCAAGTTTGGCGAGACGGTCAAGCGCATCAACACCTCCTTCCCCCATTGGTTTTGCGACAACTACAAGAAATACAACGACAAGGAAGATGAATGCCCTGTGGATCAGCATATGTTGATCGCCCTCTCCGCACCTCGTCCGGTTTACGTAGCCTCGGCCGTAGGCGATCGCTGGGCGGATCCGAAAGGGGAATTTCTCTCCGCTTTGGGGGCCGAACCGGTTTACAAATTATTCGGCCATCACTTTGGAGCCACCAAGCAACCACCCGTGGACAAGCCTGTTCACGGACGGATTGGCTATCATCTTCGTACCGGCAAGCACGACGTAACTTCATACGATTGGGCTCAATACCTGGACTTTGCCGACAAGCATTTGAAGTGAAAATTCTTCCTCGCATGTTAATTTTATTTAAATTTCAAACCTTATGAATGGTAGCCTTCTTGTCTGTCTGGGCCTGCTTGCAGGTTTTTCGTTTTCGGTATGCAAAGCAGAAAAACCCGTTGAAGCCATTGCCTTTGGTTCCTGTCTCAAGCAGACACGCCCTCAGCCGATATGGGAAAGCGTCCGGGCAAGCAAGCCGGACGTTTTCGTTCTGCTTGGCGACAATATCTACGGGGATACCCGCGATATGGAAAAACTTAAGAGCAGATGGGCCACCTTCGGAGCTTTCCCCGAATTCAAGAAACTTCGTTCCGATTGTCGCCTTCTTGCGATCTGGGATGATCACGATTACGGGGAGAACGATGCCGGTAGGGAATTTCCCCAAAAAGCCGAATCGCAACAAATCTTTCTTGATTTCCTTGGCGAACCCAAGGACTCGGAACGTCGGAAAACGCCCGGGATTTACGATAGCGTGACGATTGGTCCAAAAGGAAAACGCGTTCAGTTCATCCTCCTGGACACCCGCTATTTCCGTTCGCCGCTCAAACGCGCCGCCAAAAGAGAAAAGGGCAAGGGTCCTTATGGGCCGAACGAATCGGATCAGGCAGAAATTCTCGGCGAAACCCAATGGAAGTGGTTGGAGAAAACTTTGCGCAAACCAGCCGAAGTCCGCATCATCGCATCCAGTATTCAAGTTGTCTCAACCACTCACGGCTGGGAAACCTGGGGAAACTTTCCCAAAGAACGGAAACGTTTTCTGGATCTGCTGAACAAGACCAAGGCCAATGGCGTGATCATCCTTAGCGGCGATCGTCACTCCTCCGAGATATCGAAGCTATCCGGTCCTCTGCCCTACCCCCTTTTCGACGTTACCTCGAGCGCCATGAATCAGAAGCAGAGGCCCCAAGCCGAAGAAAACCCGCATCGTTTGGGTGAGCGTTATTTCGATGAGAACTTCGGCTTGCTGAAGATCAACTGGACGGGCTCAAAACCTCAGGTAGCTATCGAGGTACGAGACCTGAACGGCGTATTGGTTCGCAAGGCCGAAGTTGCTTTTCAGTAAAGGATCGGACTTTGGAATTTTGGTCTGATTTTCAGTCAAAAAGAGAGGGATCCGTACCGAGGCATCCACGAATCCGCGAGATTGAAGCCTGTTCGTCTTCCAATCTCGACAAGGCATCCACCGCGAAATCTTTCAATGCTTTGATTCCAAGTCTTTCACAGGCTTCCCGATTGGCCATGTCGGCCAGAAATTCGTCAAGGTAGTCGACCCGTCCGCTCCAGTATTTTCTAGTAACCGACAAACGGGTTTTCAATCGCTCTTCGTACCAATCGCTGGCGAGAATCTTTTGCGGATCGAAAAGAGAACGGAACTCCTGGTCCAAGAGCCCCTTGCCTTCCCAGTTTCCATGGCGCATGACCTCGAGCAAGGCCCGTAACGGAGGGCAGGCTTTTTCTATGGAGCCATCGTCGAAATACCTTTGGGCGACCAGTTTGCCCGCCTCAACCAGGTTGTTCAGACTGTCGGCGTATTGATCGGGATCTTGGAGTTCGGGTTTGAGCATATCTTCCGGGAAAACGGAAACCGGATCAGTAAAGATTCGGCCGAGAAACTCGTGGGTGAAACGGCGGGTGATGCGGTAGCCCAAAAACTCGGTTGGCAGATCATTTCCGTCAAAAGCAAAGGAAGGAACTTTTTCCAAGTATCCCTTTTCAATCATATCCTGCGGGTCGTTTTCATAATCTCTGAGCCGGCTCCATATTTCGGGGATGAGAAGACTGACGTCATGGTTGATCTTGTACTTTGGTCCGACATACCCTGCCGAGGTAACGAATGCGCCTTGCCCCGTCGCAGCATAGGATACCAAGGCCGCATTGAGATCGTGAATAGGAAGAAGGGCGTTGAAGGGGCTTTTGGTCAAGGCTCCTTCCGAGCCTGCCCCGGTTGTGGATGGAGATTTACCGGTTACTGAAACGATAAAGTCTATGAAGAGCTCGGGTAGCTCAAGGTAGTGTATCGGAGCGAAGCAGCAAAGCGGACGAATACCGGCTTCCTTGTCCGCAGGATTGTTTCTACGGCCGGGAAGGACGGCCCGAACCGGATATAGAACGCTTTTTCCATCTTCCAATTTTCTTTTCAGGCGCGTACCTGTCGTTGCCAAGTGAACGGAGCGTGGGTCAAACAAGTCAGGACGGGTTTGGAGATAACGCGGGTTCTTGGTGATCTTGCCGTCCACAATGCGGGGGTTCGCAGAAGAAACAAAAAAGTCTCCCTCCTTCCCTTTCTTTACCACCTTCTTGATGAGCTTCTGCATGGGGTCGGTGTATTTTTCAAAATCCAAGGTCTGACTAGCCTGCTCGATCGCTTCCTTTCTGGGGAGAGGTTGGAAGTTGCTGATGAAATTACCCGGTTGGGACAGGTCGATTTCGGTTTGTTTGTCAAAACCTCTGTGAATGGCATCGTCCGGACGTTGAAAGAGACGGTATTCGCAGTTATGAATGAATTTGGCCGACTGCTCGAAATTGCCCGGTCCGATGTTGTTCAACAAGTTGATTGGGGCAACGGTTGAGGCCGTGATATCGTCTTCGGCAAGAAGTTTGGAGGCAGGAACGAAGTCCTTGCGCAAAGCGAAGAGTCTCCAGGAACCGTTTTCGTCAAAGCCAATGCGAAGGTGACGGGTGATCAGCTTGGAGCCTTCGTATCGGAGTTCATTGGCAGGCTGCCCATTGACCGAGTCGACGCTAAATCCTTTTTGCCAATCTTCCCCCCACTCCGGACGGTGTCTGCGTTTGATGATCAGGATCAAGTCCTTGACTCTCTGAGGAATGGATTCCAACCAATCATTGAATTCAGGAGTATAAAGTGTTTCCGAGGGAGTAAGTAATTTGATAACCGAGCCAAGCGAACGGTTCGAACTGAGGATAGACCTGTTTCGAACGTCGTGCTTGTCGGGGTTTGCAAATCGATCCGAGTAATCCTTCTCGATGACTTCTTTGGCCAAAGCCATGTCCTTTTCCCAGTCCGCGACAAAAACCGGACCGCTGACGATCGCATCGGTAAGAGGCTTTGAAATCTCTGACTTGCCACCTCCGGAAACCGTGCACGGTTTGTGACAAAGAAAGCCTTCTCCGACGGTACCCACAAGCTTCCACGGGCCATCGTTTTCAACCTTTTTCATTTCCACCTTGTATCCCGAAGGCAGAACGTATGCATAATCGGGAGACAAGCGGAGCTTTTGGGGTTCGCCTGAGCTTGTCTCAAAATGAATTGCCTGCTCGCGGAGGCTGAATACGGCGCTTTCCGGAAGGTAGACAATGGAGGGAAACGAGGGATCGACGTAATGTCCATCGGGGGCCTCTTTGGAGGATACGCCGAGAGTTTTCAGGGTGTCGGCAAAGGTTTGCGGAGTTGCCGGGAGAATTTCCATAGGCTCGAACTCCTCGCCCAAATCGTAACTTGGGAATACGATGGTTCCACCCGCATGTTCCTCTTCACCAAGGCCTGACAAATTGGCGGAAAAACTGATCTGAGTTTTGACCTCCTTCTTGCAGTAACCGAAGTAATTGTCGGCCAATACGGTGACCACCATACCCGACGAATCCCTGAAAGTGAGCTTGAAAGGGTCTCCGCCGTTGTATGGTTCTTGCGGATCGTCGCAGAACATGCCGTCCCGAATCTGCCTTTCGGTGGCGTTGGCCTTGGATGGCAGGTTAAGCGTTTGCTTCGGAGTCCCTGCAAGATGAGGAGCGACGATTACGCAACCAGTGTGCCCTGTCCAGTGCTCGATATCCAAACCGGCATCGTTCTCGGCGAGAAAAGGATCGCCTGCGTTGCCGAAAATGCTTTCCACGAAATCAAGGTTGGCTACGCAACCGCCGGGAGCAAAAAACCTCACCTCAAGAGACTTTTCCCTGATGAAACCCTCCACGCCCGGGCAGACGACGGGACGAAGCAAAAGGGAAACCCAACATTTCGCCGGATCTTTTTCTTCCGAGGCAAACGGGAAAATCATGTCCTCTTGCGGAGGATTCAAGGCAATCCTGAGCAATTCCTTGGCTGCGGCCAATGGGACGACCTTTTTATCGTCGGGAGCGGGCAACCCGACGTCGGCAACGTGAAATACGCCGGAAGTGGTTCTGCGATCACGCGAGGGATTGTGAAGGACTCCCTGAGCCACTCTTCTCGATTCGATAATCCCCGAGCTAAACAAATCACCATCTCTGGGAAGCGAGCCGACCCGGGCCAGACCATGGCGGTCCAGAACGAAGGATTCGGTCGGCAGACTCGGCCGATCCGTTCCCAGAATATTCGTGAGGAAAGTTTGAATTCTTTCGTCCGCCGGACAAAGATGACCCCGGAGCAAACGAACCTTCTCTCGATATTCTTTAATCAAGGACGTACTTAAGCGCAGAGCGGAGTTTTTCGATTGATCTCCAACCGTCGGCAACCCCAGGGTTGCAAGCTTCAGGTTGGCATAGTTGACCAACTCCTTGTACTCGTCGGTTTGCGGGGCATAGCCTTTGCCAATGCCAAGAGACTCCTGTTTTTCGTTAAGGTCAACAGTTTGCATAGTAATGGTTGTTCGAGGTATTTCGAAAAAGGTAAGAAAGGATCATACCAAAACTCCACCAAGCAGCGAATTATGCAATTATTATACAAACACTCGCGAGCAGCCGAAGGTCCCGACTGTGAACTTCTTTACGATACTTTTAGAAAACCCAACCGATTCCGACCTTGAACACATCCCCGTTTCCATGGTCAAGAATACCTTGGTGATCGAAGAGGTCGAACTTCCACTCGATTCTCGAATGAATGGTATCGTTGTGGTTGAAGTAAAAAGCAGGTCCGGTCGACAAAGTCTTTGATTCGTCGTCTTCGTAATGGAAATCGGTTTCCCAAAAGACCGATCCATTGGCTTTTTTGGTCTCGTAGTTGTATCCAAAGTCAAGGGTTGTATGGAGCTCGGCGGGTCTGTCCCCGTCAAAGACCCAACCTCCCGTGCCAACTCCAAAAAAGAAATCGGCGGTTTCGGCTTCATAACCAGCCCCTAATCCAGCGCCGAACTCTTTGTAATAAAAATCGTATTCATCCTTTTCCGAAAGGGGAATACGAACCATGGGTTTAATCGTCCAAGAGCCGCTTTTTCCATCCAAGTTAAAGTATCTTTTTAAAGGCAAGGCAAGACGAAGGTCTCCAAAACCATCGTCCTTTTGAATAGATTTTCCACCCGAGCCGTCCGGCATTTCCCTTTCGGCATTGATGACATAAGGAAGCTTTACAGTAATTCGGACTTCTTTTTTCCATGTGTAAACCCAATCCATGTGGAAAACCTCGACCTCCTCCTCAAAACCATTGTGAAGGACTTCGCTTCCCATAAGCAGATCGTCTTCAGTTCGGTACTCGTAATGAAACTCATAGCCCCACCCGCCGGACCAACGGGGCATCATGTTCATTATGGGTTCGTCCGCTGTTAACTGAAAACTGAAAAAGAAAACCAGAGCGAATGCACGGCACAGAACTCGCATTTCCGATATTATAGAAAATTACTTCCGAGACTCGTGATGAACAACGTCGACCGAAGCGTCTTTTTTGAACCTGAGGGCATCCAGATGACCGTCGTGCAATTTATATTCTTCAATTGCTACATAACCGGCGTCCTCGACACGCTCCATGAGGTCCTTGTTATCAATCGTACCGTCTTCCTTGAGAGCGATGGTCACGAGTTGAGTTTCCGGGTTCATGTCGATGCCGTCCCTGAAACGTTTTTTGTCGACACCCTTCATTTTGGAAAGGTTTTTGCGAACGCCGATCGCACAAGAAGGGCAAACCAATCCCTTGACGTAAACAAGAGAAATAGAACTCGAGTCCTTAAGCACCTTGCTGGCAGCGGCAAGCCGGACCTCCACGGGCGCCTCTGTCTTATCGTCATCATTGGCGAACAAGTAGGACGATGATGATATTAACACGATGGAAAGAAGTGCGGCTCGAAATTTCATAAGAATAAATTTACTTCAGAGATTTGAATTTCACAACGTGAATTGTGAAAAATTCCAAATTTTTGCAAAAACGGGGAAGGCAAGAAGAGTAAGTGGTGGGCCCGCTCGGATTCGAACCGAGGACCAAGGGATTATGAGTCCCCTGCTCTAACCGCTGAGCTACGGGCCCGTGGTTGAAAGAGCTAC
>JAYOII010000014.1:11015-21510 GCA_038118685.1 Opitutia bacterium | reverse complement strand
GTCTTAGACCGATCCTCCGAATTTCCTTCTCACTCAAATCCCCGGAAAGAAAACGCTCGACGTATGCCTCCTCGTGAACGAGCAAAATTTCCTCTCGGGTAGCCAAGCGAGGGGCCTTTATCATAATCTGCCCGGACTGATCGAACTTACCCAAACGCTCGGCCAACAAACGGTATCGATCGACAGGAAAACGAGCCGTTCGGTCCAAACCGTCGGAATACAAAGAGTGATAGTAAAGAGGGAACGCCGACATCAAAAACATCCTATTTCCATTCTTCCGTTTGTCCACTCCAGGTGTTAGCGTTAGAAAGTCATGATGAGTTACCAAAACGCTTTTCTAGGTTCATTAGTGGCAGACGCCGTTTCCATGCCGGTTCATTGGTACTACGACGTGGATGCTCTCGATCGCGACTACGGAGACTTCGATCGTTACCTTGCCCCCAAGAACCCTCATCCGGACAGCATCCTGTGGCGTTCCAAATACGAACCGATTGGAGAAAAGGACGACATCCTTCGTGAACAAGCCAAGCACTGGGGGAAGCCCGGACTTCATTACCATCAATTTCTGGACGCAGGCGAAAACACTTTGAACCTCAGGCTCGCATGCGAACTGTACCGCGAAATCATCAAGTCCGGGCAATTCGATCTCTCGGGGTGGCTGGACAGGTACGCCGAAGTCATGCTGACGCCCGGATGGCACAACGACACCTACGCCGAAGAATACCACCGCGCATTCTTCACCAATTACGCCCGGGGAAACAAGTTGTCCAATTGTGGAATTTCAGATCTTCACATCGGTGGACTTAGTCTTGTCCCCGCTTTGCTTGCGGGCCTCGAGGCCATTGGGCAAACGGATGAGAAACACCTGCTTGAATCCACCCGTCTTCTTGTCAAGGCCACCCATAATCACCCCAACACCCTCGGGGCGGCCCGGGATCTTACCCGTATCATCATTAATTTGAGAAAGGGAACCGGCATACGCAACACCCTGTCCGACTTGCAACTTTCGGAAGTCCCTCTGAGTTCGCTTAAAAAATGGGACAACCTGCCGGACAGACAGGTTGTCGGAAAGATTCTAAGCACCGCATGCTACCTTCCCGAATCCTTCACCGCATCCCTCTACCTGGCTTACAAATACGCAGACGACTTCACCCTCGCGGTGTTGGCCAATGCCAAGACGGGAGGAGACAATTGTCATCGAGGCGTGGTAGTGGGTTCAGTGCTTGGAATGCAGTCCGGTGTCCCCAAAAAGTGGCTTCGCGACCTCAAATCCCTAGAAGGATTGAGCTGCGAATCTTCCTCTTCATCCACCTGAAACGAAACCTTTTCTCGAACTCCGCCGACGCTTCCTGCATTTGTCGGAACAATAAAGGACTTGATCCCAAATTCCCCGTTTCGCCCATTTTTTACGGTTTTCGAAAGGACGACCGCACTGCAAGCAGGTTTTTATTTGCCCAAGGCGGCGTCCCATCAGTATTGCAAAAAGGAAACGACAAACACAAGAGTCCAGAGAAAGGTTCTGACCCAATTGGTACGGATCAACCGGTTCACGACTTGGGTTTGCATTCCATCTTTTGACAACTTTCTGTGGCAGGGTGCGGAAACCACGAAAGTCACGATCCAAGCTCCAAGAATTCCGAAGGCTTTTAACCAGGCAAGCATATCGCCTATGAAAAAAGACGCGCTCGCGGCCTCGATCAGTTGCAGAAGCATCAAAGGCAACACGAAAAGGCCTATCCGGTTGCAATAACTGCCGTGCCACGAAACAAAGACTCGGTTATCGATCTTGTGAAAAGCAGGATAAACGATCAATTGCACAACCCAAATGAGCACGAACATGGCAAAATCAACCGAAAGAGCATGCTCATGACAAAACTCCAAGAGGTAACTCATGGAGTACTCGCTTTGGTAATTGTTTCTTTCTTCATTGCCTGCTGATGGAATAACAGTAAATCGGTATTCTCATTCAATGACAAACCCGACTCCACCGAATCGTCGAAAAATGCCCCCTCTTTTGATCGGGGTTTTTCTTTGGCTTTGTTTCGCCTGTGGCGAATCGAAGCCTCCCGAAACAATGGAAAAGAGCTCCATGCCGGCGGAAAATCAACTCCCTTCCTTCCGGATTCTTATTCTCGGGGATTCCTTGACCGAGGGGTACGGGGTTTTGGAGAGCGAAGCCTACCCGAGTCTATTGGAAGAAAAGTTAAACAAAGAGCTCAGTCCCAGAACCAATCTTCGTTACAAGATCGTAAACGGAGGAATAAGCGGAGCCACGACCAGCGGTGGCGTTTCCCGAATCGAATGGTTCCTACAGGCGAAACCGGACTACCTGCTCGTGACCCTCGGTGGAAACGACGGATTGCGCGGAATCCCAGTCGAAGAAATGAAGAAGAACATCGATCGAATCCTCAAGGCGGCAAAGCAAAACGATATCCCCACCATGCTCGCGGGGATGAAAATTCCGCCGAATTACGGCCCCGAGTATTCCGCCGCCTTTGCCCAAGCTTTCGAGGATCTTGCCAAAAAAAACGAAGTTCCCTTGATTCCTTTCCTGCTCGAAGGAGTCGGCGGCAACCCCGACTTAAACTTGCCCGACCGGATTCATCCCAACGCACTTGGACACCGGACTCTTTGCCAAACCGTTTATCAAAGCCTCGCCCCCAATCTCAATTGACGCCAAGCCATGCAACCTATTTTACGACTTAAGAAAGTCACCAAGTCCTTTCATCAGGGCAGCCAAAGGATAGAAGTTCTCAACCAGCTCGAACTCACTCTAGAAGCCGGAGAAATCGTTTCCATTCTAGGCCAGAGCGGGAGTGGCAAATCAACCCTTCTATCCTTGCTCGCAGGACTTGATCACCCCGATCTGGGAAGCATTGAGGTCAAGGGAGAGGACTTGGCGATGCTCAGTCAGGACCAATTAAGTAAATTTCGTTCCAAGAACCTGGGCATTGTTTTTCAACAGTACCACCTCATGAGCAACCTGACGGCCCTGGAAAACGTGGGGGTTCCCCTGGAACTCCAAGGAATGCGAAACTTCGAGGAACTTGCCCGCCAGGCCCTCAAGCAAGTCGGACTGTCCAACCGCATCGCCCACTTTCCTTCGCAAATGTCGGGTGGAGAATGCCAACGGGTCGCCCTGGCCCGCGCCATGGTAAGCGAACCGAGCTTGATCCTCGCCGACGAACCCTCGGGGAACCTCGATCATAAAACCGGCCGCGAGATCATGAACTTGCTCTTCAAGCTGTGCAGGGAACGCGGTCAAAGCCTCATTTTGGTCACCCATAACCGGGAGTTGGCCAAACAATCCGACCGAACCTTGATCCTTTCCGAGGGACGGCTCAAGAAAACGCAGCCAGACGAACAAGCCTAGCGACCATGTCCTTCGCTTATCGCAACGCCTGGCGCGAAATCCGCAACAACCGGTCCTTCTGCCTTTTCTACGTCGTCAACCTCGCCTTTGGACTCGTTGGCTTCCTGACCGTTGACTCCTTCAAGCATTCCCTGGACGAGAGGGTCCGCAAAGAGTCAAAGATCATGCTCGGGGCCGATCTCGCCATCCGAGCCCGTCGTGATCTGACTCCGGAGGAAAAAGAAAGGGCCTTCGCTCAATTGCCGCAAGGCACGGAAAAAATCGAAGTCACCGATTTTTTCTCGATGACCGCCGGCCCAACGGGGCGCAGTCGCCTTGTCAAGATCGTGGCCATGGAAGAAGGCTTTCCCTTTTACGGGTCGTTCAAGCTCAAGCTCCATGGCTCCGTCAAAGACAGCGACAAAAAACTTCTGCATGAGAGAAAATTGGCCTGGATCTACCCCGAATTGGAAAGTCAATTGGGTGCCGGCCTAGGCGATGAAATCAAGCTTGGAGAATCAACTTTTCGGGTTTCCGACTTCGTGACCAAGGACAACGGATTGCAATTCCAATCCGCCGAGTTAGCTCCCAAAGTTTTCATCAGCAAGACCTTTCTGAAGGAAACCAACTTACTGCTCGCCGGCAACACCGCCTTCCGGAATCATCTTTTCAAGCTTCCTCCCGGAAGCGACCCGGCAAAGATCGAGCGCGAGGTCGACCAAGCCATCGACTCCCCTGAAGTACGGGTTTACGCTCACCAAAAAGCGGGAGAACGGGCGGGCAGACTCTTGCAATATCTTTCGGACTTTCTCAGCCTGGTTTCCTTGGTCGCGCTTTTTCTAGCCACTTTGGGGAGCGGTTATCTTTTTCATTCTTTCCTGACCAAGAGGACCCTTGACGTGGCCATCCTCGTGAGTCTCGGGGCAACCAGAAAAAAGGCCATCAGCACCTACTTGGCCCAGCTCGGTCTGCTTGGCCTGATCGCCGCCGTTCCCTCGATCATCGCCGCTTTTTTTTGCTTACCCCTTCTCTCGGCTGCCATTTCCGGAATCGCATCCGACGAGGTCGAGGTTTTCATGAGTCTCCGAAGTATCTCAATGGCCTTTGTCGTGGCGGTTTTCGCCGGTTGGGTCATTGCCTTGCCCAGCCTCCGAAAACTCGCCCGGCTCAATCCGCTTGCCCTTTTTCAGGAGGCTTCTCACCCAGGGTCTCAAAAAGTCAGGTGGGCCTTCCTCTTTTTCATTCCGGGAATCCTTGCCTTTTGGGGCCTCACCTTGCTGCAATCCGATTCCTGGAAGCTTGCCAACCTCTTCTTCGTTGCCTTGCTTGTCTCATCGGTTCTTCTGTACTTGGTCAGTATTCCCGGACTCTGGTTTCTCAAGTGGGCATTCCGCAAGTCCAGTTTGCCCCTCCGTTTGGCTTCCCGTTCCCTTGCCCGCAACCAGAGCAGTTCGATTACCGGTTTCCTCGCTCTTGGGTTGGGGGTGCTGCTGCTTAGCCTGATTCCCCAGTTCCAGTACAGCTTGGAAAATGAAATCGGGACCAACCATTCAGAGAGCAAGCTTCCCAAGCTTTTTCTCTTCAACATTCAGGAAAGAGACGTCGATTCGCTTCTCGAAACGCTCGCTTTGGAAAAGAAGCCCCTCCAGAACCTGACACCTTGGGTCCGTGGAAAATTGCTCAAGGTCAAGGGCGAGAATTATGAAAAGTACGTTCGAAAGGACAAGGAGTCAGCCAACTCCGAGGACAAGGACAGGAACAGGTTCAGCAGGCGTGGCTTCAACCTGAGCTATCGGGACCGGTTGCTTGAGAGCGAGGAAATTTTGGAGGGAAGGATGGTCGCATCCCACTTTGATCCCAACTCGACCCTGCCGGCGGAAATTTCGGTCGAGCAAAAGTACGCCGAATCCCTCGACCTGAATCTTGGAGATCAACTCGAAATTGAAGTCGGGGGCGTTCCCATCCCCGCCGTGGTCGTCAACTTGCGACGAGTCCGTTGGACCAGCTTTCAGCCGAACTTCTTCGTGCAGATGCAACCGGGGGTGCTTGAAGCGGCCCCAAAAACTTTCATCGGAACCTTGAGTGATCTTACGCAAAAGCAAAAAGAAGAGATTCAGAATCTCCTGGTTAGAAAATTTCCCTCCATTTCCATTCTGGACGTCGAGCGAACCGGTCAGGCCATCTTGTCCGTTGTCAAGCAAATGACCTGGGCCCTCCAAGTCATGGCCGCTCTCTCGATTCTAGCCGGGTTGGTCATCCTCTTCTGTGTTTCCCGCGAAAAAGCTTACAGGCAAAGATGGGAACTGAACTTGCTGAAAGTACTCGGAGCCTCCTTCGGCGACCTTCGCAATCAAGTCCGCCTGGAATTCGGGATGCTGGGCTTGGCCGCATCCATGGCCGGGGCATCCCTGAGCACCTTGGTCAGCTATGTCTTTGCGGAAATCATCTTCGACCGGGTATGGAGTTTCCACTGGGGTTTGCCGATCTCCATTTCCTTGGTCGTAATTGCCTTGTCGGTCCTCACGGCGGAATGGGGCATGCGCAAGACTTTGGCGGAAAAACCCGTCGTATTGCTCCGCCGCCAATGAAGGCATCCGTTTCGTTTTTCTTTCTTGCTCATTCCTTTTTTGCCAAAGAAAACTTTTCCAGATAGGTTTCGCTTCATTCATACCGGCCCAAGATGACCAAGGACAACATACAGCAAAAGAAAACGATCTACCCGGTCAACGGTTCGCTTCGCGAATACCTCAATCACTTCAAGCGGGAATTGACCTTGCCCGTCGGTTACGAGAACCTCCTCCAAAACGTGGATGCCTATCCTCTCATGAACGAGAGAAACGAAGACACCCTTTGGCAAACGATGGTCTACGATCAACATTACGGGCGGGAAATATTCGAAGGGTTGAAACAAATCTACGTCCTCTTGCGCTCGGGCGGGGACAAGAAAATTCTACCGAACCTTTACGTGGACCGGGTTGACTACTGCACTTTCGGAAACACCAGGCCCTTCCGGATCCGCATCGTCAATCAGTACAACGACAACCACGACTACTTTTACGTCAAGAAAGCGGACGCATCCCGCATCTACGGATTGGAACTCGAACAACTCCTTTCCCCCAACGAAATCAACTTTCACGTCGATCGCGAAACCCTCGTCGAAGAGCATATCATCGGGGTTCCGGGAGATGACTTCATCGATAACTTCCTCGAACGCGAAGATCTGAACGAAGTTCGTCTGGCCAAGGAATTCATCAAGTTCAACGAGCGTTGCTTCGTCCGGCTCCTCGGTGACATGCGGGCCTACAATTACGTCGTGGAGATGACTCCGGATTTCGAACAAAACCAATACCGCGTCCGGGCAATCGATTTTGACCAACAGTGCTACGAGGGACGACGTTCGTTCTACCTTCCTCAATTTTTCAAGAACAATTTGCCCGTCGTAAAACTCTGCAGCCACTTGATCAACTTGGAAACCAGCCATCAATACCAGCGCGAAGAAAGAACCTTGATCAAAAGACGGTTCAACGTTTCGCCCACCCGTATCAACAGCTTGCGGGAGCGGATGTGCGAAGATACCATTTCAAGTGACGAAAAGCTTCACCAATTGCGTTCCGAATTGTCCCGCATGCACAAGGACTCCCGCTTCGAGCAATGCCGGACCATGGGGGAAGTGACCTTTCTCAACATAGCGGTTGCTTTGGATTTGGCCGAACAAGCCCCTCCTCGTCTGCTCTAGCATTCACTTGGCTTTCCCAAGACGTCCTTGGGAAAAGCGTGAACTGAAGTTCATACACCTTGACCCAACGGGGGTTATCATGGAATATCGCCGAATGCCAAGAGTGGGTCGTAGACAATTCATTCAGTTGGGAGCATCCGGCTTGCTTATCCCTGATTATTTCAACTTGAGGGCTCACTCAAAACCATCTCAAAATTCGAGCTTTGCGGCTGGATTCGGACAAGCCAAGTCCTGTATCGTTCTTTTTGCCTGGGGCGGCTTGAGCCACTTGGACAGCCTCGACCCAAAGCCCGATGCGGAGTCAGGAATCCGAGGAACTTTTCGTCCCATCAAAACCACTGTTCCGGGTATTCAGGTAAGCGAGCATCTCCCCCAATTCGCCCGAACCATGCAAGAATGGGCGATCGTGCGCAGCGTTCATCACAATGCCCCCAGTCATCGCTCCGGAGCCTATTGGAACCTAACCGGGCACGAACCGCCCAACCTGAGTGGCAATTGGCCCGCTTCCCGAGCCGACTGGCCTTCCATCGGTTCCATGGTTTGGGAAGCCCTCGGCGATGGACACGGTCCGATTCCGGGCACCGTCGCCCTCCCCTATACCCTTTACGACGGTGGCGCGGCCAACGGACAGGACGCGGGCTTTCTTGGATTGAAAAGAGACCCGGCGGTGGTTTACCCAAACAGCGAAGGGTTTCGTCTATACGACGGCAAGTCCCCCTCCTCCGGTCGCATAGACCTCAGCTTGCCCCAAGGCTTAACCGAAACGCGCCTACGCAGACGGCGCGGATTTCTCGGAAAAATCGACGGGCATTCAACCCGGCAAAACCAAAACCTCGACGAACAGGAAAACGCTCAGGCGTTGGCCCAACAAAAAGCCTTTGACTTGCTTCTGTCGGCGGAGGCACAAGACGCCTTCGATTTGGAAAAGGAAACCCCGGCCATGAGGGAATCCTACGGCATGCACGTTTGTGGACAAAGCGTCCTCACGGCCCGAAGGCTGATTGAAGCCGGAGTTCCCTTGGCCACGGTTTATTGCGCAGCAGGAGACCTCAATGGTTCCAAGGGAGCTCATTTCGACACGCACGCCGACAACTTCAACCGGCTTAAAAATCAAATGCTCCCTCCTCTCGATCAAGCTGCCAGCGCGCTCGTACGGGATCTCAAGCAAAGAGGACTCTTGGATGAAACCCTCGTGGTTCTCTTGACCGAATTTGGTCGAACACCCCGGATCGGAGGCAACGCAGGCAGAGATCACTACCCGAATTGTTACTCGGTGGCCTTTGCGGGAGGTGGCATAGCCGGTGGGCAAGCCTATGGAAAATCCGATCCCATAGGCGCTTTCCCTGCCGAAAAGGCATGTGGTCCGGCCGACTTGCACGCCACGGTCTTTCACGCTCTTGGCATTCCCTCCGATCAAGTGCTTTACGACCGAGAGGATCGCCCGTTACCCATGTGCGACGGCACTGCCCTGCCCCTCTTCAGTTGAGCCTCGGCAAAAGCCTTTGGTTCCTTTTTTAACTACCCTTGCTTTTTAATACGACCATGAAATCGCCCAAGCCCTTGCTTTTTCTCGCCCTTCCTTTCATGTCCCAAGCTACGCCCGACAAACCCAACGTCGTCTACCTCATGTCGGACGAGTTGGCCTACTACGAGCTCGCCCACATGGGCAACCCTCTGATCAAAACACCGGTAATCGATCAATTTGCACGGGAAGGCATTCGCTTCACCCAGGCCCTGGCAGGTTCTCCGGTTTGCGGGCCCTTGCGCTGCAACTTGATGACGGGCAAGCATGCCGGGCATGCGTCGGTCCGGGCGAACGACGGAGGAACCCCTCTTCGGGCCGAAGAAGAGACCATTGCCTCCCTCCTCAAGGAAAGAGGCTACGCCACGGGGGGCTTCGGAAAGTGGGGATGCGGTGGACGGGATTCCACGGGAGTTCCCGAAAAGCACGGCTTCGATCTGTTCTTTGGATACTACGATCAAGTCCACGCCCATAGCTTTTACCCGCCCTACCTGATCCGCAACAGCGAGGAAGTTCATCTTCCCGGGAACGACGGCGGACGTTCCGGACGAACCTATGCCCAATATCCGATCGTGGACGAAGCCCTTCGCTTCATTGAGCAAAACAAGGACACCCCCTTCTTTTGCTACCTGCCTTTCACCCCACCCCACGGGATGTACGACGTTCCCGAAAACGAACCCGCGTGGAAACTCTACGAGGGTGAAAAGTGGATGAATGATCCGGCGGTGCCTCAAGACGCCAAGAACTACGCCGTAATGGTTTCCATGATCGACCGTCAACTCGGACAGGTCCTTGCCCTTTTGAAAAAACTCAAGCTCGAGAAAAACACCATTTTCTTTTTTACCGGGGACAATGGCGGTCAAGACCGCTTCCGTTCTCAAAAACGCCCGCGCGGCTTTTTCGGACCCAACGTCAACCCCCAGACAAAGGTCGAGTTTCGCGGAGGGAAAGGCAACCTCTACGAGGGGGGATTGCGCATTCCGTTTCTCGTTCGCTGGCCGGGGCAAATCAAAGCCGGGCAGGTAAGCGATCATGTTTTTTACCAACCCGACGTCCTCCCCACCCTGACCGAGCTTTGCGGAGCCCGAACTCCCGAGGACGTGGACGGCTTGTCCATCCTCCCCACTTTGCTCGGAGAAAAAGCCACCGGCCGAAAACAGGAATCTCACGAGATGCTCTATTGGGAATACGGAAACCAAGTCGCCGTAAGGCATGGCTCATGGAAAGCCATCAAGCCAGGCAAAAATCCTCAATGGGCACTCTATGATTTGTCCAAGGACCCGAGTGAGACAACCGACTTGTCTTCATCCGAAGCAGGACAATTGGCGAAGATGCAAGCCTTTGCCCAAAAAGAGCACGAACCCGTTCGACCAGGTGTTTTCCTTGATCCGACCCGGGCAAGGCACAATCGTGACCGGCAGGCAAAATTCGGTTTCTCCGGCGTTTCGTCTCTGGCCGTTCAAAATGCATTTCAACGGCTCGACCACCCGGATCTCCTGCCGACCGATCAAATCAGGCTACTCTCGGCCAGCAGCCAGAACGAAGGCAACGACAAACGGGCCCGTTACGCAATCGATGGAAAACCGGAAACCATTTGGCATACGCAATTCAGCCCAAAGCTCGAGAAACACCCCCATGAGCTCATTCTCGACCTGAAGAAAGTACGGCTCATCAGCGGCGTTCAGTACCTTGCCCGTCAGGACAACGGATGGAACGGTACTTTCGGGAAGACCGAGTTTTTTCTCTCCAAAGACAGAGAGATCTTTTCGGACAAGCCTTTCGCCAAAACCTTTTCAAAGGAAAAAAAACCTCAAACCTTCCGTTTCCCGAAAGCCACCCCCGCCCGCTTCCTCAAAATACGGATTCTTTCGGAGAGCAATGGCAA
>JAYOII010000014.1:0-11005 GCA_038118685.1 Opitutia bacterium | reverse complement strand
CCGCAGCCCGGTGGCCCGGCGAGCACCACCAGCCGCGCCGCGGCGTCACCACCCGTGGCGGCGCGCAGTACGGCCTGCACCGTCGGCGCCGCGTCAGGTGTCGATTCGGCGTAGCCGCCGCCGAGATCGGCGTGCTCGTCGGGCGATGATTTCCGCTAAATTCGGAAAATGTCTCCCCTCCTACTCTTCGGACATCCACATCTTCCCTTGCCTAATGCCCGAATCACTGATGTAGTTTGAACAGGATGGAAAACACAGCTTCTTCAACAGGCAAAAAGAGGACCAAAAGATCGGTTTCCGAATGGAAGTCCCTTGTTGCCGAATTTCAGAAACCCCATGCGGGCCGAGCCTGGTGGCAGGTATTCAACACCTTGGGCTCTCTTTTGGCCCTTTGGGTGGGTCTTTATTTCGTTCAGAGCGCAAGTAAGACCGGAGAACTTGCCTCTTCCACCGGTTGGTGGATCACGGTTTTGCTTTCCGCCTTTGCGGGGCTTATTCTCGTTCGGACCTTCATTATTTTTCACGACTGCGGGCATGGCTCTTTTCTCAAATCCAAAAAGGTGAACAACGCACTCGGCTTCATTACGGGTCTGCTTACCTTCACCCCCTACTATCACTGGAAATGGGAACATTCCGTTCACCATGCCAGCACGGGCGATCTCTCCCGCCGTGGAATGGGAGACATTTGGACTCTGACCGTCAAGGAATACCTCGATTCCACGCGATGGAAACGTTTCACCTATCGATTGAGCCGCAACCCCATCATTCTTTTTTTCGTAGCCCCCCTCTACTTGTTTCTGATTCACCAGCGTTTCTCCAAGCCCACCGCAAAACCCCGTGAGAAAAGATCGGTTTGGATCATGAACGGAGCCATACTCGCCTTGGCTGCAGCCCTCATTTCAATTTTCGGTTTTGTTCCCTGGCTCGTAATCCAATTGACCATGATGACCGTGGCCGGTGGTTGCGGAGTTTGGCTTTTCTACGTCCAGCACCAGTTCGAGGACGCCTATTGGGTCAAAGGAGAGGAATGGGACTTCACCACCGCAGCCATGGAAGGAAGTTCTTTCTACAAGCTACCCAAAATCCTCCAATGGTTCTCAGGCAACATCGGGTTTCATCACGTTCATCACCTCAACCCGATGATCCCGAACTACAATTTGGAAAAATGCCACAAGTCCGACCCCTTCTTTGACGCCGCTCCGGTTCTCAAATTCTTCAGCAGCTTCAAAACGATCAATTACCGTCTGTGGGACGAGGAAGCGAACAAGATGATCGGCTTCCGCCAATTGAAGCGGCAGCTCGCCCTCCAGGAACTCGATCAGGCGGCCTAGATTCTGCGAAGCATAAACAAGCGGAATTCCAACGCTTGTCCGCTTGGGATTTTGATTGCCCGGAGTTTCATTTCGCCTTTCCCTGCGGCGAACTTCATTTGGCCCATTTTCATTGGCTTGAAGTCCTTGACGTAAGATTCGCTTCGAGGAGAACGATCCTCCCTCATCCCACGCAGCGGCGGGTCATGAGCATCCGTGATCTTCGCCCTGAGCGACTGACCGAGAAAGGAAAGTTCGACCACCGAACCAAGGTCCTTCTTCGGACAAGCGTACCAAAGCTCGACCTCATAGGTTCCCTCCTTGCCGACCTCGACCTCCCAAGAAAGATAATCGTCTTCCTTGGTCCAGTTCGTAAAATAGCTGCAGTTGGGAAACTTGTTCGACCGCTTGATGCCACCATGGGGAACTCCATCTCGGGCCGGAACCTGAGTCCAAGTAACCTCCGGATGCCCGATTACAAAAGGCCTCTCGTCCTTGCCGAGCTCCGGGAGCACCTCATTCCTGAAATTTTCGACCGTTCTTTTGAGTTCTCGGGCGACGGCGGGAAACTTTTTCGAAACGTCAACCCGTTGACCCGGATCATGATCCATGTCGAACAGGCGACCCTTGTACCCCAAACGAAAACGCTGATTCCTAGCTCCGATCCGACCCTTCCAACTGGAAATCAAAGTACGTGGTTTCCACGAATTCGATTTTCCGGATAGCAATGGCTTCAAGCTTTTTCCGTCGAGTGGCTTCGCTGGCTTGGACGAAAGACCCGCCAAGTCCGTCAAAGTAGGCAAAAGATCACGCACCGAAGCGATCTCACTTACTTGCGTTCCGGCTTTGATTCCCCTTGGCCAACGGACCAAAAGGGGTGAACGCGTCCCCCCCTCCTCGGTGGACCCTTTCTTGCCTTCCATATCGCCATTCCATCTGACTCCGTTCGGTCCGTTGTCATGGAAAAAGACCACGATTGTGTCCTCCGCCACTTTCAATGCCTCCAATTTCTTGAGCAAGCGCCCGACGTTCCAGTCGATGTTCTCGCACATCGCCAAGGCGGCCAAAAGATGAAGACGGTTCTCTTTTTCGGGTTTCCGGTTACGCATCATGTCTTCGAGCTTCCGGTCCTTGAACTTGTTCCACCAACGGTCAGGCACCTGCATCGGGCTATGCGGGGTATTGTAGGGAACGTAGGCGAAGAAGGGCTTGTTCTTTTGAACCGAACGCTCAATGAAACTCATCGCCTCGTTCGTGAAATCGTCCACGCAGAAACCTTTGCCCCGAACCGGCTCGCCGTTGCGTTCCAACAAGGGATCGAAATAATGCCCCCAATGCCCTGAGCAAAAACCGTAAAAGTAGTCGAACCCGCGGCCGAGAGGATGATAGGGAAACTGCATCCCATTATGCCATTTACCGAATGCTCCGGTGGAGTAGCCGGCCTTCTTGAAAAGGTCGGCTATCGTCGTCTCGTCCAAGTCCATCCGCTCGCCGCCCGCCGAAGTGCTGTACACCCCGCTGCGAACGTGATGACGACCCGAGAGAAACTCCGCCCGGGTAGGAGAGCAAACCGGACAAACGTAAAAGCGATCGAACGACGCTCCGTCTTGGGCGAGGGAGTCAAGGTGGGGCGTGGCCAGGTTTGAATTCCCGCTCATGCTCAAGTCCCCCCAACCCTGATCATCGGTCAGGAAAACCACGACGTTGGGCTTGGCCCAAAGCCCGCCCGTCCAAAGGATAACCAAAGAAACAAAAACGCCGCGCATTATTGAACTACTTCGTTTTGATTACCGCGTAGTAACAGCCAAGCTCACCCTCGGGCACGGTGAAATACGGAGACAACTTATGCTTGCCCTTGGTTAATTTGGCTTCGAACACGATCTTGCTTGCCCCCTTCTTGACCGGCTTGGTTTCAAGATCCTTCCCATTCAAGCGCAAGGTTGCGGACTGGGCGTTGATTGCCTGTCCTACTTGAGCCCGGAAGGCCTTGCTTTCGCCAGGGACATTTGCTCCCGGAACCAACTCTTCATTGATAGCTTTTCCAGATTCCGCAGGCCAACGCATCACTTCGATCCGGTAAGTTCCTGTTTTCAAAACTTTTAAAGCCCAATGCCCTTCATGCTTGGAACTTTTTCCTTTTTTCAAAGGATACTTGCTCCGGTTATGCCCCTGATTCCAAGGCGTGGGTCCTCCGATCCAATCGTGACTGGTCAAGCTCACAACCGGGTGTTCTTTGTGTCCGACGTGCAACTCCGTGGTTTCCGCAAAAGTCGGTTCCAGTTCCGCCCACCATTGATCGTAAAATGCCTGCATTTTGGCAACTTGATCAGGGTGCTGACCGGCTACGTTCTTCGTCTGCCCCGGATCTTTGGTTATATTGTAAAGTTCTTTTTGATTAACCAACCTCCAACCCTGACTCATAACGGAAGACTTTCTCCATTTGATTGGATCTTTGACCCGTTGGGAATCGGTTATCAGCATACGGTCAGGCCAGTTGGTTTTACCTTCCGCTTGCAAAACCGAACGGATGGAGACGCCGTCGAACTTATAACCTTTTGGTTTCTTACCTCCCGTCAAATCAAGAAGAGTCGGGGCTACGTCCACCGCATGACAGAGAGTATCCACCTTTTTCAATTTATCCATGCCACCGTCCGGCCAATGCAAAAAGAACGGCACCCGATGTCCCCCGTCATACTCACTCCCCTTCTGTCCGCGCATTCCCGCATTGAAAATTTGTCGACCGCTGGCCGTCCCGTTGTCCGTGGTGAAAATAAAGATGGTGTTGTCGTGGACTCCCAAGTCCTTGAGTAATTTTCGGGTTTTGCCAATATTATCATCAATGTTGGTGATCATCCCAAAAAAGGATGCAATCCTGCCCGACTGATCCTTGTACATATCAAGATACTTTTGCGGACAGTGAAAAGGTCCGTGCGGCGCGTTGGTTGAGACGTATGCAAAAAACGGTTTCTTCCGCTTCACGCTCTCCCTGATAAATTGGTTTCCTTGCTCAAAAAACACGTCCGTGCAAAACCCCTTTGCCTTAACGATCTTTCCGTTGTGAAAATACCCACCGTCAAAATAAGCATTATCCCAGACATCGGGCGTCTGACCCACCCCTCCGCCTCCATGGCGGTACACTTCGGTAAACCCACGATCCTCCGGACGATACGGATAATTGTCTCCCAGGTGCCATTTTCCAAACATACCCGTCTCATATCCATTGTCTTTGAAAAATTGTCCCAGAGTCCCCTCGTTGGCCCTCAACATCGACCGCCCCATTATGGTGTGCCATACCCCCGTGCGATTCGTCCAGTGGCCCGACATCAAAGCCGCCCGCGTCGGAGAGCAGGTGGGAGCCACGTGATAATCGGTGAGCCATACGGATTCATTGGCAAGCTTGTCGGTATGGGGAGTCTTGATGACCGGGTTACCCGTACATCCGAGGTCTCCGTAGCCCTGATCGTCGGTAATGACAAGCACCACGTTGGGTTGGGCTCCGAACAGAGCAACGTTGACAAGCAAAAGACCAAGAATTCCGAAGATGGACTGAATCATGAGGATTGAGGAGTTGAGATGAGAATTTCCAAAACTAAGGGAACGAATTGGGGTTTTGCCACCTTCAAATCACCTTTTTGATAAATTTGGATTCGTCTCTTGCGCTTGCCCAAACCTGAATGGACCGATAAGAATGAACATCATGAAGATTTATTCGAGCATCCTATTGAGCATTGCTCTTTTGCTAGGATCCTGTGGTCACGACCATGATGAGCACGGACACTCCGGTTCCGACGTTCATTACCACGCGCCCCCTCACGGAGGGGTTCTCGTCGAATTGGGAGAACATGGCTCCGGATACAACCTCGAACTTTATCTCGAGGACCAAGGATACTTGCAACTTTTCGTATGGGACGCCCACGTCGACAACCTCGTCCGCATCGAGCAGGAAAACGTCGACTTGCTCATCCCCGAGGACAACGGTACTCAAAGAACGATCGTCTGCGCAGCGGTCGCCGATGCCGCCACCGGCGAGACGGTGGGAGACACTTCCCTCTTTGCTTCGAGCGAACCGATGGCAGACCAACTTCCACTCAAAGGCGTGATTCCCAGCATCAAGGTTATCGGCAAAACCTATGAAAACGTGCCCTTTGAATTCACGGGAAATTCAGTCCAGAGCGAAGATGACCATTGAGGAAAAGCGGGATCAACTCGTCGAAGAACTCACCCCTTTCGAGGATCCCTTCGAACGCTTCGCCTACGTCATCGACCGGGCAAAAGGCCTTGAACCTCTCTCCGACGAGTACAAGATCGACACTTTCCTGATCAAGGGTTGTATCTCGCAACTCTGGGTCTTTCCTTCCTCCGAAGATGGGAAGTGCTTTTTCAAGGCCGACTCCGACGCCTCCATCACCAAAGGAACCGCCGGTCTGCTTTGCGAACTTTACAGTGGCGAAACACCCGAAAACATCATCGCCCTCGAACCCGACTTTCTCGCCGAGGTAGGCATCACCCAACACCTCTCCCCCAACCGTCGCAACGGACTGACCGGGGTGCGCGAAAAAATCAAGTCCTACGCCCAACACTGTCTCGACAACGACTAGATATACGCGTACGCGCAAGTCATAACCTTCATCCACAATGCCAAAAACAACGACCTTTTCCTTACTGCTTGCACTCCTTCATCTCTGCCCCCTCGCGGCCAAACCCATCGACGTTTTCTTCGGCACGGGTGGACGCGGAGCCGAAGGCATTTACCACGCCACCTTCAACCCGGACAACGGGAAGTTCTCCCCCTCCAAGTTGGCGGCCGCGATTGGCTCGCCCGGCTTTCTGACTCTTCATCCCAATGGAAAAATCCTCTACTCCGTGGGTCGTTGGGAGGGCGGAACGGGTGCCATCGGATATCAAATTTCCGGTGGCGAGCTCAAGGAATTCACCCGTATGGCTTGCTCCGATGGCGGAGGTTGCCACATTGCGGTTCACCCCAGCGGCAAGTTCCTCCTCACCGCTCAATACGGAGGGGGTTCCGTCGCCCTCTTCCCTCTAGATTCGTCGGGAAAATTGGGCGAACCCACCGTGACCGAGCATGAAGGCGGATCCAAAGTGGTGGAAAGAAGACAGGAATCGCCCCACCCCCACTGGACCGGGTTTTCCCCCGATGGCAAATACGCGCTCGTACCCGACCTCGGTCTCGACCAAATCGTGATCTACAAGGTCGATGCCTCCAAGCCCGCCATCACTCCTCATGGAACCGGGCAGTCGGTGCCTGGCGGCGGACCGCGCCACATGCGTTTCTCGACCGACGGAAAATTCATTTATCTCCTCAACGAGCTCACCCTCTCGGTCACCACTTTCGCATGGGACGCGCAAAATGGAACCGCCAAGACCCTCACCACCGAACCCGCCATAAGCGAACAGGACAAAGAGGGCGAGACCTTCAATTCCTCGGCCGAAATCCTCGTTCACCCAAACGGTAAGTTCGTCTACTCATCGAACCGCGGTCATGACAGCGTTTCGGTCTACCGGGCCGACCCGAAGAGCGGAAAGCTCAAGGTCATCCAGGTCCAACCCGTGCGCGGAGCTTTTCCGAGAAACATCAACTTGAGCCCGGATGCAACTTGGTTGCTTGCCGCGGGAGCGGACTCCAATACGGTGGCCGCCCACCGGGTCGACCCCAAGACCGGCAAACTCCTTTACCAACGTGGCTCGATCGTCAACGTCCCCTCACCCATCTGTATCCTCTTCGCCGAATAGCATCCGAAAAACTGCGGTTTCTCACTTCGGCACGACCGCCCGAGAGCGCCGGTCGCCCACGCTAAAATAACCAAGCGGGTCTTCCTTATCTGGCTCTGCCTCGGCAATCATCCAGACTGCGCCCGGACGTGTCCGTTGGATCTTCACCCCGCCCGGTTCGATCAGGGCATAGGGCTTGGGCTTTCCCTCGCGATCCATCCAAAAAAGCTCTACTTTTTGCCTGCTGCGGTTGAGAAAGGTGACCTCGAAAGTTCCTCCGTCAGGCTTGGACGGAGGAGCTTTTTCCCCTTTGGCCAGGGGTATCCATCGGAGCGCGGGAAGGGAATCGATCTTGGGCTCGACCAACTTGGCAAATTTCAGGGGGGCTTTCTTTCTCAGACGATCAAGATGATTCAAATACTTTTTGTCTTCTGCCAAATTGTTCCATTCATAGGGATCTTTTTCGATTTCATAGAGTTCCTCCCCACCATCCGCATATCGGATATAGCGCCAACCTGCGTCACTTAAGCCAAAACTCCCGGGGTGATGAAGGTGGGTCAAGGAAAAGTGAGGCCAGTCGCCCTTCGGATCCGCCAACAAGGGAACAAGGCTCGGCCCGTCGTGCAGTTCGGACGGGGGAAGGCCCGACAATTCCAGCAAGGTGGGTGCGAGGCTGAGTAAGTTTACCGGCTTGGAGCATCGAGACGGTTGGGTACCTTTTGGCAAACCCGCTACTCCTTTCGGAACGCGCATAATGAGGGGCACCCGCGAACAGACCCGCCAGGCGGTGAACTTTTGCCAGTGTTCCTTTTCTCCGAGATGCCAGCCATGATCCGACCAAAGGACCACAATCGTGTTTTGCGCATGGGGTCCTTTCTCAAGGGCATCCAAAACCCGACCCAACATGGCGTCTGCGAAGTAAATCGAGGCGAGGTAGCCCTGAATCCCTTGTTTCCATTGCTTGTGAGCCCGGATATGATCGAAATAGCGATTGCGGGCCGACTTGACCCCGGATGAGGGAAGGTCGTCAAGATCGTCTACCCGGTAACCGGGAGGCAGTTGAATCTTTTCCAGCGGGAAGGCATCGAAATATTGTTTCGGGACAAACCAGGGCTCGTGTGGACTATAGATTCCGCAGGCTAAAAAGAAGGGCTTTTCCCGCTTCTCGCTCAGGCGCGCTCCGACCCACTCCGCCACCGAGTAGTCCCCGCCGTATTCCTCATCGGTCGCATCGATTGCCCCCCAGTCGGTTTCATAATATTGCCAGGGTCCGCCTCTCGGAAGGCTTACGGGACGCTTGGGTGGCCCCAAGGTCTTTGGAAAAGGGTTCTCCGTTTCCTTCGCGGGGAAATACTCGTCCCAGGAAGGAGCGTCTATGAAGTAGTGGAGCATCTTGCCCGAACCACCGGACCAGTACCCCCCTTTGGAAATGGTTTGGGGCAACAGTTCGACATCCGGCATCACGTCTCTCATCTTCTGCTCGTTTCGGTATAATCCCGAAACGTGAGGTGAAATCCCCGTAAAGATCGCCGTACGCGAAGGGTTGCAGGCGGGAGCCGGACAATGGGCATTTTCGAACAGAACGCCGGAGGCGGCCAGACGGTCCAAATTCGGGGTAAGGGTCTGCGGGTGACCACCCATGCAGCCGACCCAATCGTTCAGATCGTCGATTGCAATAAAAAGAACATTGGGCTTGGGTCCCCCTAAAACGCTCGGCCAACAGACGCATAAGGAAATGGAACTTAGAATGAACTTCAGCCAAAAGAAACGAAAGGGAAAGACTGGAGCTGGACTGATTTTTGCAATCATTGGTCAAACGCAAGGAAAAGGACGGAATTTGGTTTTCCCGTCGTCGAAAGATCAGGTCAAGCCATTCCGTTTTCCGAAAGCAAATGAAAATCCATGAAAAAAGAAGGGGATCCGCGATTTTTTATTAAAATTTCCCTAAATTTCATCAGATTTCGGTCGATTATTAAGAACGATTTCCTGTGTAAAATTTAGATGAGTATTCTTGACCATAGTTCAGCTCTGTGGAGTGATTTTCGAGTGGAGAGAAAGAAAGCATGAACATGCATTCTTTCTCAGCGGCCCGTGAATCCATTAGCCATATGGAGACCACCGAGGCGAAACTTTCCACGAGTTTGGGTCGCCTTTCCTCCGGATTGAAGCTGAAAATCGACGAGGACGCGGGCGGGCTCGCTGTCTCGTCCAAATTGGATTCGACCATCTCACGTTCCGCGGCCATTGCCAAGAATCTCCAAAACGGACTCTCGTTCCTCGAGTCTCAAGATGCAGCGCAAAGTCGATTGGGGGCAATCATTACCCGCATGTCCGAACTCCGTCACAGATACGACGACCTTACCCTCAACCTAGGAGACAGACACGGCTTAAACCGTGAATTCAAGGAATTAAAAGAAGAAATCAAGTCGATCGCCCAAAGAAAATTCAACGGAATAAGCCTCTTCTCCAATCAAAGCGACACCCAAAGCAAGCTCATTGTCAATACGACGTCCGGCACTCAACCCACTTTGGCTCAAATTTCCCGCAACCTTTTCTTCAATTCCATCTTGGACACCAATGCCACCGCGGGTCCGCTCGGAGCCAACCTTGCGGTTCAGGGAAGCAGAGGATCCTTCGCCGGAACCACCGTCACGCCCACGGGCGGCAATACTCCTAACCAAAGCGTCAATGGCGCAGCGGGCTCCACGCCAGCCGAAACCTTCAAAGGCGTACAGGGAACGACGCCAAGCCAAACCGTTGCCGGCGGAATACCAGGCAGCACTCCCGTCCAAACCACCCAGGCTCTACAAGGTACGACCGGAAACCAAACGGTCAACGGCGGAGCTGCAGGCACGACCACCGACCAAACCGTCAACGGTGCCGGCGGCAGCGTTCCGAACCAAACCATCACTTCTTTGCCTCCAAGCAACCTCGTGGGCATTGGATCAGGTTACAATCCGACCGAAGCCGCGCCGACGGTTACCGTCGGGGGAGCGAACCGAGGCACGCTGGCAGGTACTGCCACCATCAGGCCCGATGGTAAAATCGACGTAGCTTTCACCGGTACCGGTGTCCCTAGCTCCGGGGCGGCCGCTACGGAACTTTGGAACACAGGCACCCTGACTACCCAAGACGCGGACACCAAACCCGTAGTTGATTCGACGGGGAACGTCTTCTTTGTGGGAAGCCGAAACGCTGGCACCACCGTAAATTCGGTCGAAGCCAATGGCACGACGCGTTGGTCTGTACCTTTGGGAACAACCGCCATTTGCAACCCGACTCTTTCCGCAGACGAACAAACTCTTTTCGTCGGTTGTCAAAACGGCGTTCGAGCTTTCAATACCGCTGACGGTTCCTTACTTTGGACTTACAACTCCGGTGCGGTACAAACCAGCCAACCCGTTTTGTCCAATGATGGACAAACCCTTTACTTTGGCTCTGCCGACGACGACCTTCATGCCGTTAACGTGGCCGACGGTTCCGGGAAATGGCGCTTCAACACGGGAGCCAACGTCGAGTCTGCCGCAGTCGTGGACTCGGCCGGGAGCATCTACGTAGCCTCCACGAACCGAAACGTCTACAAAGTCCAGGACAATGGAAACGGTGTGGCTCCAACTCAATTGTGGGTTAATAATTTTACTTTTACCGGGGCTGGTACTTTTCGAACAAACAATGGAGCATCCCCCGCTCTTTCCAACGACGAAAGTGTGCTTTACCTCGGCGATGGAAACGGAAACGTAGCGGCCCTCAACACCACCTTGGGGACGGACAACTGGGGGGGCTCGGTTCAGGTTCCAGGTAGGATTCGAGTCCACTTTGCCGTCGGAGCGAACTACAACGTCTACATCACCTCTAACGACCGGAGAGTCTTTGCATTTGCGGACAACGGAACCACTGCAACTCAGTTGGGAAGCTTTCGGGTAGGTGGATCGAACTTCACCCGCCAGTCCCCCGTCGTCAATGCA
>JAYOII010000013.1:18762-22020 GCA_038118685.1 Opitutia bacterium | reverse complement strand
CAAGTTGCTTCTTTTCCACGCTTAAGGCCTTCAGAGTAAGCCCGAACATACATCTTTTGCCCGTTGGGCCACCAACGGGTTACCGTGCCGTGCCATTTCCCGTCGTTATAGTTTCTCTCGTACATTTTCACGCCATTCGAGAACCAACGGGTGCTGACACCATGTTTTCTTCCCTTTGACCAAGATTCGTCGGAAGAGACGTAGTCGACACCGTCTGCACTCTTTTCCGCCGTAACGATGCGACCGGTGAAAGGGCTGTCGGAAAACTTCTGAAAAAGCAATCCGTATCGCGTCTCGAATAATTGATCGTACTCCTGAGCGGTAACTTGATAGGCATCTCCAGATACGTTTACTGCACCAACCGAAGGACCGGAGGAGGGGGCTTCCGTCTGCCTGTATTTGTTTTGACAAGCTGCTAGCAACAGCAAGGCGACGAGAGAAAAGGTGTGTGGCAGAGTTACTTTCATTCGCGTTATACTGTTCAATACGGTAAAATTTGCAAGGTTGAACGTGGACGAGATACAATCTTGTTGTAAGTTAAGATATTTTACGTTTTTAAATCAAATTCCTCTCACTCTAACAAAAAACACCAACTCGACTCTCGTATCATGACCTTAGCCGATCTGCCCAATGTCTTGCCAGCTTTCGGAGTATTAGCCCTTCTCTTCACTTGGTGGAAAACCAAGGAAATAAACAACGCCCCCGAGGGGGACGACCGCATGGCGAAGATCGCCAAAAGCATCCAGGAGGGCGCCATGGCTTTTCTGAAAGCGGAATACAGAATTTTACTTTGGTTCGTAGTAGGGGTCGCCGCCCTCCTTTATTGGAGTGGCTCGACAAACGACCCGGACAGCAATGGGATGATTGCGGTAGCCTTTGTGGTTGGCGCAATCTGCTCGGCCTTGGCCGGATACCTTGGCATGAAAGTTGCCACCAAGGCCAACGTCCGTACGGCCAATGCGGCACAAGACAGTTTGGGCAAAGCGCTCGAAATTGCCTTTGCCGGAGGATCGGTCATGGGGTTGGGTGTCGTTGGACTCGGTATTCTGGGATTGGGTGGTTTGTTTCTATTTTTCGGCCAAAATTTTGGAGCATTCGAAGGGCAAAAAGGCTTGTCCACCACCCTTTCCGTTCTGACGGGTTTTTCCTTCGGGGCATCGTCCATAGCACTCTTCGCCCGTGTCGGGGGTGGGATTTACACCAAAGCCGCTGACGTAGGCGCTGATTTGGTAGGCAAAGTGGAAGCCGGGATTCCTGAGGATCACCCTCTTAACCCGGCCACGATTGCCGACAACGTGGGAGACAACGTCGGGGACGTAGCGGGGATGGGAGCGGATTTGTTCGAGTCCTACGTTGGCTCGATCATAGGAGCCATGATTTTGGGAGCAGCCATGGTGGCCGCGAGCGGCTCAAACTATCTTGTACCTGAAACCGGGGCCATCCTTGGAGGGCTTGCGCCCATCCTTCTTCCCTTGGTTCTCGGCGCCATTGGCATCGTCACTTCCATTCTCGGAACCTTTCTCGTCAAAGTAAAAGATGGCGGAGACCCTCACAAGGCTCTGAATGCAGGCGAGTTCGCCTCATCGTTTGCAATGATCGTGGCGGCCTATTTTGTTATTGGAAAATTGTTGCCCGAGACCTGGCAATCAGGAGGGAAAGATTATTCCGCAGACGGGGTTTTTTATGCCATCATTATCGGCCTGATCGCCGGTCTGGCCATAGGCAAGATAACGGAACATTACACTGGCACCGGCACCAAACCCGTACGGTCGATTGTTGACCAATCCGTTACGGGATATGCCACCAACATTATTTCCGGTTTGGGCGTTGGCATGATTTCCACGACTTTTCCCATCCTCATTTTGGCGGCGGCCGTTGTCGGAGCCTATGAGTTTGCCGGTCTGTACGGAATCGCAATTGCAGCCGTGGGGATGCTCTCGAATACGGGCATCCAGCTTGCAGTGGACGCATACGGCCCCATTTCCGATAATGCGGGGGGTATTGCGGAAATGTCCGAATTGCCTGGCGAAGTTCGCCAACGTACGGACAAATTGGACGCTGTGGGCAACACCACGGCCGCAATCGGAAAGGGCTTTGCCATTGGTTCGGCCGCCCTTACGGCTCTGGCGCTGTTTGCCGCCTTCAAGGAAACGGCCGGGATCGAGGTAATAGACGTCTCGGCGCCCAAAGTGATGGCCGGACTCTTTATCGGAGCCATGCTACCCTTTCTTTTCAGTGCCTTGGCCATGGGTGCCGTGGGAAGGGCCGCCATGGCCATGATTCAGGAGGTGAGGAGACAGTTCAAGGACATACCCGCCCTCAAGAAAGCTCTCGACGTCATGAACCGCAACGAAGGCAAATCATCCGAAGAGTGGAGCGAGGAAGAGCGCGAGCAATTCGACGAAGCCATCGATTCAGCCGAATACGGCAAGTGCGTCGAAATTTCCACTCAGTCCGCAATCAAAGAAATGATCGCACCAGGGTTGGTCGCCGTTCTCACTCCTGTGGCCATCGGGCTCGGGGGCAACTATTTTTTTCCGGGCAGCGGCGCCGTGATGCTCGGAGGCCTCCTTGCGGGGGTGACTGCGTCCGGTGTCTTGTTGGCTCTGTTTCAATCCAATGCCGGGGGCGCATGGGACAACGCCAAGAAAATGGTGGAGGAAGGTTATGAAATCAAAGGAACCAAACACGGAAAAGGATCGGACATACACAAGGCAACGGTTGTCGGTGACACCGTGGGAGATCCTCTGAAGGACACGTCTGGGCCTTCCCTCAACATCCTGCTCAAACTTATGTCGGTCGTAGCCTTGGTCCTCGCTCCTTTTCTCAAGGTATAAGGCAAAAGATAAGTCAATTTTCGATCGAACCGGCAAAGGCTTGCCGGGAATCTTCTTCTCGACTGAAGTAAGCGGTACCCGCAACGAACACGTCTACCCCTGCGTCCAAGCATGGTTGGACGTGCTCGGGACCGACGCCTCCGTCCACCTCAATCAAGAATGAGCTTCCTTTCTCGGATCGCAAGGCTGCCAAATCTCGAACCTTCTCAAGCACGCTACCGATGAAGCTTTGGCCACCGAAACCAGGCACCACCGTCATGCAAAGAACCAATTCGACTTCATTCAAGTAAGGAAAAACTTCCTCGACCGGGGTATCCGGGTTAAGAACAATGCCTGCTTTTTTTCCCAAAGACTTGATTTTTTGCAAGGTATCTGAAACGTCATACTCCGGCTCGACGTGTATTGATACAAGATAATAGCC
>JAYOII010000013.1:15469-18752 GCA_038118685.1 Opitutia bacterium | reverse complement strand
ATCAGCGCCCGCTTGAGCAAAAGGCTCGATATAATTTTGCGGTTGGTCGAGCATGAGATGAACGTCGAAAAAAATGTCAGAGTGTTTTCGAAGATCCGCCACGGTTTGTGGTCCGAAACTAAGATTAGGCACGAAATGCCCATCCATGATATCCAAATGTATCCAACTTCTCCCGTCCTGATGGGCACACAACAAGGAATCTTTGAGGCAAGCGTGATCACCGGCCAAAATGGAGGGCGCCAATATTTTTTTCATGAGAAGATCAACAAGTTACCAAGAGTAATTCGAAACACTAGAGGCAATCTTTAGTCCAAGCTCTCGGGCAATGGCCATCGAAGGCTGGCGGCTCGAAGGTTGGCTGGTGAGGTTTCCCCTCAGAGCCGATGCCTGGGCTCGAACGACGTGGTTATCCATTACCAAAGACTTCTTTCTCGATGAATACAAATTGAGGGAGGCAGCGACCTCCATATCAAACCCGGCGGCCAAAAGCGTGTCGTCCGGTCGAAAGACTTCGGGAGATTTAACGTATTCATACAGTTTGACCCGCAACAAAAGGTCGGCTTCCTCAGGCGAGTGAACAAGGTCGAAGGACCCTTTGCGCAAAAACTCCTCCCTGATCGTCCGACTAACGATTCCGCCGGCTTGGGGCAAAAGGGTGTCATTCGAAACTACTTGCACGAACAAGGTTTCCGACCCTTTGGCATGGCCCGCTCCTGACTGATAACGACATGAGGTCAGGAGTCCGAAAAACGAAAGCAGGACGCAGAAGGACCCCTTACTCATCGCCTGCCCGCAATTCAGCCACTTTCTTTTCGGCGACGCGAGCGGCGTCTGATTCCGGTGCTGTGGTAATCGCCTCATTGTAGAACTGAAGAGCCGGCTTGTTACCGAGTTCTTTCCAGCGCACCATGTAATATTTTCCGTATTTCTCAACGAATTGACCGACTACGACCTTGCTTGCGGCCAAGGTTTCCCTCATTTTTTTCCGACCTTTTTCCGCCAACAACCTCCTCTCCTCCGCCTCCTTCAGGCGATTTCGGTAATCATTTTCCTGCTCGTGCTTGCTCCGTGGCGGTGATTTGGAATACAATATGATGTAATCTTCGTAAAAATTGAGAGCTTTGAGCGTAGCCCCTTGATCATAAGCCGGACCGGATACCCGCGTTTCATATATTTTGGCCAAAAGAAAATACGCTTCCTCACAAAGATAGTTCTCCGGATAAAGGTTGACCAATCGCTCCAATGCATCGATCGACTCATCCTCCTTCTTGTCCTTGGCGGCAATTTCAGCAAGAGCCATCAGGGCACGGGGGGCAAACTTCGGTCCTCTGGCCAAACCGGCAATTTGATCCAAGCGCATGCGGTCCTTGCTGCCTGAACGGATACGGGGGAGGAAGCCCCACTTGCGGGGAAGTTTTTCCTTGGCCAACCTTTCGGCAATTCTCATGAGAGAATCCGCCACACGCTCGAAGTCATAGTCGGTGTAGGCCTCTGCAATCAACTTCAAATGCTCGAAGGATTTCTGCCAATCTCCTCGCTTTTCTCTGATGCTTGCGGCTCGGAAAAGGGCTTCGGGACCAACTTGAATCTCTTCGTTATCCCGTGTCAGGGTTGTATCCGATCTTCTTTTGGAAAAATTTTCGTAAAGATCCAACGCCTTCTTCAAATCCCCCGCCTTCTCTTTCGATTCTGCGGACAAGAACCATTCCCTCGCTTGTTCCTCGTCGATGAGAGAACGGTCCTTTTTGAAAAAGCCGGTTCCGGGAAAAAGGTAATCTTTGTCCGCGGTGGGATTTGATTGGTAGCGGCGACGGTCTCCGGGGGAGACTCCGGATAGCTCAAGGAGCCCAAGAGCAAAGGAGAGAAGCAGGAATACGGAAGAAGCTTTCATTGAAACTGTTGTTGCATTAGAATCGAACAAGGGCGGCTGACCAAGTCAAGCCCGCACCAAAGGCTACAAGCAATCCAAGGTCACCTTTCTTGAATTTTGAGTCCTTGAACGCTTCATCCAAGGCGAGCGGAATGGAAGCTGCGGAAGTATTTCCATATTTGTGAAGGTTGCAATAAAACTTTTCCAGGGGTATCTCAAGTCTTTGGGACAAACTTTCCACGATTCGAGCGTTCGCCTGATGGGGGATGACGTGATCCACCTCGCTTTTGTCCAGTCCATGACGGGAAAGCAGTTCGCGGGATGCCCTTTCCATGACGCGAACCGCGGACTTGAAAATCTCACGCCCGTTCATTTTCAGAAAATGCCCCCGGTCACGAATCGTGTCGATTGTGGCCGGTAACGCCGAGCCACCGGCCGGTTGATGCAAAAGAGAGGGATTCGAACCATCCGCCCCACACTGGAACCCAAGCAACTCGGAACCTTCGCCGGTTTTGGTCAAAACGGCCGCACCGGCGCCATCCCCAAAAAGGACGCAAGTTGTCCTGTCTTCCCAGTCCATGATGCTGGAGAGTTTTTCCGCCCCAACCACCAGAGCGCACTTGTACCGACCCGAACTCAACATTCCGTCGGCGACGTCGAGGGCATAGAGGAATCCGGAACACGCGGCCTCCAAATCGAAGCAGGCAACCTTGGGAATGCCGAGTTTGTGCTGAAGAAGGCAAGCAGTCGAAGGAAAAGCCATATCGGGAGTAATCGTGGCAACAAGAACCAAATCGATATCATCAAGAGAAACCCCGGCCATATCAATGGCCCTTTGCGAGGCACGCAAAGCCAAATCGCTCGTGTTTTCCTCTTCCCCGGCAAACCGTCTTTCCTTGATGCCGGTCCGGCTTGTAATCCACTCATCGCTCGTGTCGACCTTTTCACTCAATTCATGGTTGTCGACTCTCCTTGACGGCACGTAGGAACCAATCCCCCGTAGAATGCTGGAGGCGGAATCGCTCATGAACCAGAAAGAGTTGTTCCTCTCGAGTGAAGAGGCTCGGGGCGCAAAATTTCATTGGTCTCCTTGATGTCCACGGTAACTTGAGACAGCATATCGTGTTGAATGAGATCCAACGCGATTTTGATCGCGCCACTTATATGATTGCGGTTTGAGGACCCATGAGCCTTGATGACGTTCTTGGTCAAGCCAAGCAAGGGGGCTCCGCCGAATTGTTCCGGATTGATTCTTTGCTTCAAGCTCCTGAACGCCCCCTTCGAGAGAAGGGCTCCGGTTTTGCGAAGAGCGTTCCTTTTCAACTCTTCGTCAAGAAAACTGCCAATGAGTTTGCTGAGTGACTCGCAAGCCTTGAGAACAATGTTACCTACGAAGCCATCGCAAACCACGAC
>JAYOII010000013.1:7251-15453 GCA_038118685.1 Opitutia bacterium | reverse complement strand
TTTGAAAGCCCTCGATGAGCCCGGCGTAGTTGAGTATGCTTCCGTCAATATCTTTGAGCATCGAATGGGTCTCGTGAATGACGTCATTGCCCTTGCCTTCCTCCGTTCCGATTGTCAGCAAGCCAACTTTCGGGCGAACCAGGCCCAAGGCCAAGCGGGCGTAATTGGAGCCAAGCACCGCGCTCTGAACGATGTGAAAAGGTTTTGCATGGGGGTTCGCTCCAGCGTCGAGCAAGGTAAAGTATCTCTCCCTTCCGGGCCATATCGTGCAGAGAGCAGGTCTTTCCACGCCCTCCAAAGTTCGCAAACGAATGGCCCCTCCCGCCATCAGGCAACCCGTATTGCCACAGCTCAGCATGGCATCTGCCTCTCCATCCTTGAGAGCAAGCAAAGCAAGGGACATGGAAGAGTTTTTTTTGCCTTTTATCCCGGCAATCGGCTTCTCGTCCATGCCCACGACTTCGGGCGCATGTCTAATCGACACCCGCGCATTGGAGAGAACTGAATTCCCTTCGACAAAAGAACTCAAAACTTCTTCTCGGCCGAAAAGCATGAATTCGGTGCTGCGGGGAGAAACCTCGACCGCTTGGGCAACCCCTTCCAAAATCTCCTCGGGACCCCGATCGCTGCCCATGGCATCGATCGCAAGGGTCAACCTCGCCTCGGTCTTATCCATGCCGAAGCTTAGTAAACAAGTTAGACCTCTAGATCAAGAACTTGCTTGCCGCGGTACTGTCCCGTTTCAGGATTTACGCGATGAGGTCGACTCATGCTTCCATCGACTTCCTTTACGAGAAGAGGGGCTTGGAAACGATTGGCTCCGCGACGCTTTCTACTGCGTTGCTTGGAATGTTTTCTTTTTGGTTGTCCCATGGCAAATAATTTAAAGGTTAATTAAAACAGCAAATGAATCGGGCGTCAAGCCAAGGAAAAGATCAACTCCTCCAAAAATAAAAGCCCAAAATGATCGCCGCCAGCACGATCCTATACCAGACGAAAAGGCCCAGACCACGCCTGGCAAGGTATCCGACCAGCCAAACGACTGATGCCGCAGCGGAGGCCCCTGCAATCAAACAACCGAAAAGGACGGGGCCAATTTCCAGGTTCGCATGCATCACCTCCCATTTCGTCAAGGATTTGTAAGCGGCGGCGGCCGTCAAGGTAATCAAACCGAGAAGAAAACTGAATTCCGCCGCCTTGGCCCTCGTCAAACCGACGAGGTATCCGCCGACTATGGTCATCATCGACCGGCTTGTGCCCGGCCACATGGCGAGACATTGGAGGAGCCCTATCAGCAAAGAGGAGCGAGCGGTCAGGTCATCCAACGACTTACCGGCATCGGACGTTCCAAAGGAATTTTCATCCTTTCTTTTTCGCTCGACCCAATACATCAGGATCGCACCGGCAAACAAGGCGCAGGCGATGGGACGGGGAAAAAGAAGGTAGCCCTCGATCAACTCGTCCAGAAAGGGCCCGATAAAGGCGGCCGGTAGAAACGCCAACAAAAGATTCGTACCCAATCGCCTGCCACGCGGATCCAATCCGAAAAAGCCAAGAAGGACCGACCAGACCTGCTTTCGATAAAGAAGAGTTACGGCAAAGATGGCTCCGGCCTGAATAACGATGAGATAAGCATCCAGTGCACTGTTTTTGCCAAAGAGGGAAACCGCCGTTTCTCTGGACTCCGCACTCAGTTCCCGAAGCTTGATTGCTATCGTCGATTCAGACTCGATCAGCACCGTGCAAACGCAACCAACTCCATGAGTCGACGGAGCGCCGTCACACCCATCCTCTCCCTTGAGTCCAAGGAAGCCTCCTCGAAATGAGGTTCCATTCTCATCGGTCCAATCACGGGGGGCTCCAATATCGGTCAGCAACTCCTTGGTCAGAATCAAATGCCCGGTTGATGAAATGGGAAGAAACTCGGTAACGCCTTCAACCAAACCATAGACCAAGGCATCCCCGTACCCCATGCCGGTATTGACGTCCGTGTTTGCCGAATCCGTTCCAACCTCCTCCCCGAAAGACTGAAATGAGAAAAGGAAGATACCGGCAAAGCCAAGAAGGGATAAAAAATGTTGTCCAACGCGCACATTAAGGTCTACAAGACGAGATTCCAAAAAGATCAAGACCTATCTTTGATCGAACTTGGGATTACCAAATGACAATTTAATATGGAACCGAACGAACTTTTATCGCTGACGACCCGCCTCCGGGAAAAATCAGATCTTGACCGCAACCACGTTCAGACTGCGATTGACCTCTTGATCCAAGAAGACGGGGACGCAAGCTCAAAGGCCGATTTTTTGGAGGCCTTGGCCAACAAAGGCGAAAGCCAAGAGGAAATCACGCACTTTGTGTCAATCTTCCGTGAATTGGCGAAAAATCCGGAATTAGAGGAATTCGCCCCCCGGGCCATCGATCTTTGCGGTACGGGCGGTGACAAGGCGGGCAGCTTCAACGTTTCCACCTTCGTTTCTTTCGTCATCGCATCTGCCGGGGTGCCCGTAATCAAGCACGGGAATCGATCGATTAGCTCGAAATGCGGAAGCGCGGACTTGCTTGAAGCAATCGGAATCCCTCTTGAACCCGAATTATCGCGTATCCAAGAAGGTCTCAAGCAGTTGAACTTTGCATTTTTGTTCGCTCCTTCCTTTCATCCGGCGTTCAAACATGTCGCTCCGGTCCGGAAGGAGCTTGCCGCTCGCGGAATCATCACGATCTTCAATCGTCTGGGACCGATGATCAACCCGGCCCGGCCCGCCTTTCAGCTACTCGGGGTTTACGACCCCCTTTACATCGAAAAGATGGGGCAGGCACTTAAGGGAAACGGCTTGGCCGGAGCCTTGATCGGGCACGGAAAAATTCAAGGAGAAGAAAACTCGAGGGTCGATGAGCTCACGGCATGCGGAGAGAACCTGGTTTTCGGATTTGGTGAAATTTCAACTTCTCAAACCGAGTCTTGGTATCCAGAAAAATGGGGCATGAAAACACATCCCTTCGAGGATCTGGCGGGCGGAGATCTTTCAAGAAACCTTCAGATCATGAGATCCCTTCTCGACGGGAAGGGTCCGGATGGGCTGAGAGCCACAATTGCCATGAATGCATCGGTGGCCTTTCGGACTTGCGGAAAGACAAAGTCTTTGGAAGAAGGACTCGAGTTGACGCAAAGCCTTATCTCCGAGGGGAAGGTCAAGAAGTGGGTAGACCAAGTTTCTTCTTTTTACGCCTGAAATAATCGAGTGAACTATTTCGGCACCGATGGAATCCGCGGACCCTACGGGGGCCCTGTGGTCAATCAAGACTTTGCCTACTCCTTGGGGCAAGCTTTGAGCAAGTATGTGGAAGATTCCCCCCAGCAAGACAAAAAGGTGCTTGTGGGACGAGACACCAGGCCCTCGGGCAAAAGTCTCGTCTCCGCCTTGAGCAGCGGTCTGGAAGACGGCGGATCCCGACCCTTTGAAGCCGGGATCCTGCCTACCCCGGCTTTGGCTTTCGGCGTTATGAACGGCCCATTCGATTTGGGAGTCATGATCACGGCATCCCACAACCCTTCCCCGGACAATGGCTTCAAGATCTTTTCCGGAAAAGGGGAGAAGTTATCGATCGAGCAAGAAAAGTTCATCGAATCGAAACTGGACCGAACCCTTGTTTTTAACGAGCACGGCAGGAGTTGCGTTGAAGCATGGGATGGCCTGCAAGGATACTTCGATCAACTCACGAAGTTCTTTCCCGATCACTTTCTTGACGGACTCAAGATCGTCGCCGACTTGGCCAACGGCGCCACGAGTGAAACGACGGTCAAGGTGTTTTCTCACTTTGGAGCCGAGGTATTCGCAATGAATCAGGGAGATGGCATCATCAACGACGGGGTGGGCTCGGAACACCCCGAACTTATGCAAGAGCGGGTGAGGGAAAGAAAAGCCGACTTTGGGCTTGCGCACGACGGGGACGGAGACCGCGTGATCTTTGCCGACGCAGAAGGAAATTGTGTTCATGGCGATCAAGTTTTGGGTTTGCTCGCCCTGGACTCAAAATGGGAGAAGAGCCTGAAAGGAAATGGGTTGGTGGCAACCGAACATAGCAATTCCGGACTTGGGGCAAGCCTGGCCGAGGAAGGCATCGATTTCTTCAGGTCTGAGGTCGGGGACCGAAACGTTTCTTTGCTCATGAAGGAAAAAGGTTGCAACCTGGGGGGAGAATCTTCCGGTCACGTCGTTTCAAGCGACTACCTGCCTACTGGCGACGGATTGTTCACCGGTCTGCGGGTGGCTCAGGCAATCGCGCGAAGCCGAAAGTCACTCCGGGAACTTGCCCGAACCATTACTCTCTGGCCAAGCAAAGCCGCTTCTTTCAAGGTCAAGGAAAAGGTTCCGGTTTCCGAAAAACCCGAGTTGGCAAAAGTTTTGGACGAGGCCAATCTTCGGCTCGAAAACAAGGGGCGTATTCTCGTCAGATATTCGGGCACGGAGCCAAAAATCAGGCTGTTGGTGGAAGGAGAAGACCAAGAATTGGTTACGGAAGTTTTTTCTCTGCTCTCAACTTCCATTGAAAAAATATTGTAATTTCCCGCTTTTTGTATGGGTTGTTTTTTTTGACAGTTTCTCGTTATTACGTTTCCAAGCCCCCTGTTCCATAAATGATTGAAGAAATTCCGATTGCAAAGCTAGACCCGAGGCAGATCAAGCAACTGGAATCCGCCGAGGAGGCGGCCCAGACCAACCCGACCTATGCATTGGAAATCTATGGGGCAATCCTTAAGCAGAATCAGGGATGTTTGGAATTGCGGCAAAAGCTCCGCGCCTTGCAACTCAAGAAACTCCAAGGATCCACCAAAGGTTTGTCCGGCATCCTGACCAAGGTAACCTCGGCGCCTTTCATGTTCCGGGGCAAAGGAGAAAAGGATCCGGAGGGCACGATCGCGAAGGCGGAGGGACTTTTGGAAAAATCGCCTGCCAACGTTCTCGCGCACCAGATGCTTGCCGAAGGCTCCGCCGCCCTCGGCATGGTCAATACCGTCGTTTTTGCTTATGAAACGATACGGAAAATTCAACCCAAGGATGTCAAAAATTTGAAACAACTCGGGAATGCCTACTTGGAGGCGGGCGACTCCGACATGGCGATCAAAACGGGGAATAGCATACGGCAAATCAACCCAAGCGACGGAGATGCCGAGGATTTGCTCAAAAGAGCATCGGTCGCAGCGGCGATGAACAAGGGAAAGTGGGAGGAGTCGGAGGATTACCGCGCGCAACTCAAAGACGAATCAGAGGCCCAATCTCTGGAGCAAGCATCAAAGACCGTAAACGATTCCAAAAGCCTGGAGGAACTGATCAGGCAGACTTACCAGAAAGTCGAGGAAGAACCGGCCAACCTCAACCATTACCGTCAACTTTCCGATTATTATCAACGATACGGCGACTTGCAAAATGCAATTGCTTGGATTCAGGAAGCCCGCAAACAAGAAGGCGGACAAGGCGACGTCTCTCTCGAAGAAAAGGAAAGGCAGCTTACCCTCGAATACTATGATCAATCGATCGAAGCTTGGGAAAAAGCCTGCAACGACAACCCTGACGACCCGAATGCCCAAGCTTCACTTGAAGAAGCCAGAAACCATAAGCAAGTATACCAGAAAACCCAGCTCGAGTCTTTGGTCCAACGGTACCCCAACGATTACGCCAACCGCTTCGAGCTTGGCTTGCTTCTGTTTGAGGAGGGTCGGTTCGACGATGCTCTTCCTCATTTTCAATTGGCTCAGCGCAACGCCAAAGTCAGGCTTGATGCCATTCTTTACCTTGGAAGATCTTACAGCCGGAAAGGATTTCATGACCTTGCCGTCGAACAATTTTCTTCTTTGAAGAATGAGATTCAAATCATGGATGATCGCAAAAAGGAAGCGATCTATGAACTCGGTTGTTGCTTCGAGGCGATGGGAAGCCCCGAAAAGGCCATCGATGAATACAAACTGGTTTATTCGGCGGACATATCCTTCCGTGACGTTTCCGAAAAAATCAACGCCTTCTACGAACAAAATTCTTGATCGGAGACAAACGGATGGCGGAGAGGGAGGGATTCGAACCCCCGGTACCTTTCGGCACACCCGATTTCGAGTCGGGCACATTCGACCACTCTGCCACCTCTCCCAGGTTGGGCTATCGTTGTCAACCAACCCATGTACTAGCCAATTTGGGGATCATTGAAAAGAAAGAAAATTGGCGCAGTTTTCTTTTGAGCGCCTTCGGGCAAAACTCCCGATCAAAAGGGGTTTTCGGCTTTTACAACATGATTTCGGGGACTAGGATAATGAAAATGAAGCTTTTCTTTCTCACGCTCTTGCCCGTTCTCGCACTTTTGGCAATTCCGGTTCGGGCGCAAGACGGACTCGCAGCCAAAGCCCGGGCCATCTTGGCGGAAAACTGTTTCGATTGCCATGGCCCGGACAAGGCGCAACGAAAGGCAAAACTTCGTCTGGACGTACGGGAGGGAGCCGTCCGGGACTTGGGCGGTTACCGGTCGGTAATGCCGGGCAAGCCCGACCAGAGCGAATTGATCGCCCGCCTCGTCACAAAAGACGCAGACGAACTCATGCCGCCGATGAAAACCGGCAAGTCACTGAGCCAGAAAGAAATCGGCGTCCTCAAGCAATGGATCGAGGATGGCGCCGAATATCCGGTGCACTGGTCCTTTCGTCCAATACGCCCTCCTGCCCTTCCCCGGCTCCAAAAACAGGAAGGAGTTCTAAGTCCCATTGATCACTTTGTTTTCGCCAAGTTGGAAAGCATGGGTCACCTGCCTTCGCCCGAGGCCGACCGCAGGATCCTCGCAAGGCGCCTCCATTATGACCTGCTGGGCCTGCCACCCGACCCAACCCGCGTCGACGCTTTCGCAAAGGACCGGGATCCCCGCGCTTACTCCAAGTTGGTCGACGAGCTCTTGCAATCGCCTCACTTCGGAGAACGATGGGGGCGACACTGGTTGGACATGGCCCGTTATGCGGACTCGGACGGTTACGAGAAGGACAGGCCTCGGCCCAATGCCTGGCTTTATCGTGATTGGGTGATCGAAGCGATCAACGAGGATCTTCCCTACGACCAATTCACCGTCGAACAAATCGCCGGTGACCTTCTGCCCGAGGCCACGCCGAAACAGCGTCTCGCCACGGCTTTCCACCGGCAGACTCTGACCAACACCGAGGGCGGAACCGACCAAGAGCAATGGCGCGTAGCTGCAGTCATGGATCGACTTGAGACCACGGGAGCGGCTTGGCTTGGACTTACCTTGGCCTGCGCCCGCTGTCATGACCACAAGTACGACAACATCACGCAAGACGAATACTATCAACTCTTCGCCTTTTACAACAACGGCGACGAAACCAGCTTCCCTTTGCCCAGTTCCAAGGCCGCCCTGGCCAAATACGAAGAGGCCAAGGCGATCCACGATAAGAAGGTCTCCACTCTCGAAAAGAATCTCGAGCAGTTGCTCGCTACCCGCCGGGATACTCAAAAGCGATGGGAAGAGGAAACCAAAGCGCGCTTGTCGGCAATCCGGAATCCCATTGCTCATCACCCGCTCAAACTCAGCCCTTTGCGGAAACAAGACGATCATCGACTGGTAGCTCGCGAGGATGGCAGTTTGTTCGTGGAGAAACTGGTTTCCGACAAAGCCACTTTCCTATTGGACTTTTCCACCGACACTCGGGGGGAACCACTGACTGGCTTTCGGGTGGAAGCCTTGGCCGACCCGAAGTTGCCATCCAAAGGACCCGGGCTCACCAGCCATGGCAATTTCGTGTTGAGCGAATTCCGTGCTTACGTCGTGGATTCAGAAGAGCCAAACAAGAAAGTTTCTCTTCCGTTTTCCTTCGCCAGAGCGGATTTTTCTCAAAACAAATGGAGCGTTCGAGCCGCCATCGACGGGAAAGACGAAACGGGTTGGGCAATCAGTCCGCAAACGGGAAAAAATCATCAGGCGACCTTTCTCTTGAAAAATCCGCTTCCTGCCGAGGAAGCCAGCCATTTGCGCATTGAAATGGCTCAGCTATACGGCTCCCGACACGTTATCGGCCGATTCCGAATCATGGGGGTAACGGGGGAGCAATCCAGCGACATCGCACCCGAAAACGTACGCAAAGCCCTCCTGGTCAAGGCGACCATGCGGAACGAAGCTCAAAGCAAAATCCTGAACGAGCACTTCGCCCAAACC
>JAYOII010000013.1:0-7241 GCA_038118685.1 Opitutia bacterium | reverse complement strand
GCCCAAACCGACCCCGAAACAAACAAGCTGCGCAAGCAATTGGACGAACTTCGTAAAAAAGCCCCCAAGCCATCCACAACCAACGTCAGGGTCATCACTCAGCGCAAAGGAAACCCGCGCAAGACGCATGTTTTTCGCAGAGGGGAATTCAAGCAACCCCTGCATGAAGTTCGAGAGGATGGCCTCGGCTTGCTGCATCCGTTCAAACCTAGAAACGAGCATCAAACCGGAGACCGGCTCGACCTTGCCCGTTGGCTGGTTGACCCGGCGAACCCGATCACTCCGCGAGTCATCGTCAACCAAGCGTGGGCCCACCTCTTCGGACATGGGCTCGTACGCACGCCCGAGGACTTCGGAGTCCGGGGAGAGCCTCCCACTCACCCTCAGCTTATGGACTGGCTGGCTCATCACTTCGTCCACAAGGCCAAATGGTCACGCAAAGATTTGATCCGTTTAATCGTTCATTCGGCCACCTACAGGCAGTCTTCCCGACACCGCCCCGAGCTCTCCTCTTTGGATCCCGGCAACGAACTCCTGCACCGCCAAAACCGATTCCGCGTAGAGGCCGAAATCATTCGCGACCTGAACCTCGCGGTGGCCGGATTGCTGTCCGACAAAGTAGGCGGAGCCAGCGTATTCCCTCCCCTGCCGGCCGGCATCGCGAGCCTTTCTTACGCCAACAGTTTCAAGTGGAACGCAAGCAAGGGAACCGATCGGTACCGCAGGGGCCTCTATACCTTTTTCAAGCGTACCTCCCCCCACCCCAACTTACTCACTTTCGATTGCCCCGATTCAAACGTCGCATGCGTAAAGCGCAACCGGTCCAACACTCCGCTCGCCGCCCTCGTGACTCTCAACAACGTCACTTTCGTCGAGGCGGCCAAGGCCTTCGCCCAACGCATATTGAAAGAGGCTCCGCCCAAAGACCAAGAGCGCATCGCCCATGGCTTTCGCCTCTGCGTGGCGCGTTCCCCCCAACCCGAGGAAACGGAAGCCTTCTCGGATCTCCTGCAAGAGTCCCGCATCTGGTATGAAAAAAATTCAGATGACGCCAAGGCTTTCGGCGGCGACAGTGAAACCGCCGCTTGGACCGCAACGGTCCGCATCATGCTCAACATGGATGAATTCATTACCAGAGAATAGCCCTTATTGCCATGAATCCGATCGAGAACCACCTGCTCCGCACGCGTAGAGACTTCCTCGCCACGTCCGCCTCCGGACTGGGAGGAGTCGCCCTCGCTTCCCTTCTTGCCGAAGAAGGCTTGTTGGCGACCCCCTCCACGACCGGCTTCCAAAATCCGATGGCCCCGCGCCAACCGCACTTTGATGCCAAGGCCAAGGCCTGCATCTTCATTTTCATGGCAGGGGCTCCTTCCCAGATCGATCTCTTCGACCCCAAGCCCAAATTGAATGAAATGGCCGGTCAAAGCCTGCCCAAAAGCGTTCTCGACAAGGCCCGTTTCGCATTCATCAAACCGGCCACGGCCACCCTCATGGGAACCAAGCGGACCTTCAGGAAATACGGACAATCCGGCATGGAATTCAGCGACCTCGTCCCGCACCTTGGTTCCGTCGCGGATGACATCCTGATGGTGCGCTCGATGCACTCGGAAGAATTCAACCACCACCCCGGCCAACTCCAGATGCAATGCGGAGTATCGCGCTTCGGCATGCCCACGATGGGTTCTTGGATCAGCTACGGGTTGGGCAGCCAATCCAGCAACCTGCCCGGCTACGTCGTACTCAACGCAGGACGCGGCTCAAGCGGAGGCGCCACCCTCTGGCAAAGCGGGTTCCTCCCCTCCACCTATTCCGGCGTACTTTTTCGTACCAAAGGGGAACCGGTACTGAATTTGGACAGCCCCAAGGGACTTCCACCCTCCTTGCAGCAAAAGGGTCTCTCCACCCTCCATACTATCAACCAAGGCCGTTTCGAGAAAATTCACGACCCCGAAATCGCCGCCCGGATTGCCGCTTATGAACTGGCCGGCCGAATGCAAGTCTCCGCTCCCGAGCTAAACGATCTATCCAAGGAATCCACCGCCACTCTGGAAGCCTATGGGTTAAACCGACCGGAACCCAAGGGCATTGGCGGGCGAGGCAAAAGCGGTGAAACCTACAAGGATTTCGCACGCAATTGTCTCTTGGCCCGCCGCATGGTCGAACGAGGCGTACGCTTCATCAACGTCATTCACGCCTCCTGGGATCACCATAGTAATCTTGATCCCGAGCTGCAATACAACGCGGGAGCCGTCGACCAGCCGATTGCCGCTCTAATCAAAGACCTGAAGCAACGCGGACTGCTCGACAGCACGATGGTGGTGTGGGGATCCGAATTCGGGCGCACGCCCCTTGGAGAAAACCGCGGCGGGCGCAAAATGAACACCGGGCGCGACCATCACCCCTTCGGCTTTTCCATGCTGATGGCCGGAGGAGGAATCAAAGGAGGTCAAGTCTACGGCAAAACCGATGAAATCGGATGGGGCATTGAAGAAAACCCCGTGCATCCGAACGACCTTCATGCAACGATGCTCCATCTCTTCGGCATCAATCACGAGCGCCTCACTTACCGCTTTCAAGGACGCGATTTCCGTCTCACCGACGTCGCCGGCAAGGTGATCAAGGACTGGATCGCCTAGTATTGGTCCATTCCCTTCTCTCAAACAGAGGTGGATTACCCTTTATCCAACGAATCTCTCCCCGACACTCCCGGTTTCACCGACGATTTAAGCGCTTGCCCGAATCGAATAAGTTATTTTGGATAGTCACATGCCTAAACTGCCTATTGGAACATTTATCCTTACAAGCCTTGTGCTATTCGGAGGTTGCCGTTCGGGGAAGACTTCCAGCATTGATTTTCCCGACGGCTCCTATCACGGCGAAATCGACAAGAATGGAAAAAAGAGCGGAAAGGGCATCTACAAATGGCATGACGGATCAACCTACGAAGGAGACTTCGAAGAAGACCTGCGGCACGGAAACGGACTTTTTCAGTGGGCCAACGGCGAAAGCTACAAAGGGGATTATCTCAAGGACGAAAGAACCGGGCATGGGGTTTACAATTGGCCGGACGGCTCCTCCTACGAAGGTTCTTTTCTCAATGGCAAAAGGCACGGGGAAGGAACTTACCTCAGTTCCGACAGGGACGTCTACGTGGGCGGATGGTTCGACGATCTGCAACATGGCGAGGGTACTCTCAACCGCTCAGACGGGACCGTCGTCAAGGGAATCTGGCGCAACGGGAAACTCCTGACGGTTCCTGCGGTGATTCCACCCAAAGCAGGAAAACCCAAGCTTACCTGGAACCAGACCGCAGCAGCAAAAGACCAAGAAACCGCAAACGATATCCCTCCCTCCAATGAGGCCCAGGATAACCCGCCGCTCGATTTGCCTCCCGCCCCTGCCGCAACGCAAACCCTTTCGGACTCAACCGGCTCCGCACCCGAAAATGCGGTCACTCCGGAGCCCCCCCTCCTGGAAACACCGCCCTTGACGGAACCTCGCAGCGAGTCCACCGCTGCCACCGATCCTCAGGAAACGAAGTCGGACGATCTTCCCCCCGAACCCGAACAACTTCCCGCGCCAAAAGGGTCCGGCGAGGATCAAAACGTTTGGGAAGGAAACAGGGAAGAAGCGGAACAACATTTTGCCACCTACTTGATCAATGGGATCGACACGATTTTCGAAAAGAAAACCAAGGCCCCCTTTTCAGGTAAAATGAGGGTCACCGATCTCAAGGGAAACGTTCTGGGCGAATTCGAGGTGCTGAACGGGCGTATGAACGGTGAAGAAGTTTACTTTGATGCAAACGGTGTCGTGACCGAGAGAGCGATATGGGCAAACGGCAAAAGAATTAATTAACCCCACGCCTTGCTCAAGTCCTTGCGGCAAGGAAGGCCAATCGGCTTGGCCATTTAAAAATTCACCCCGGCAGGCATGGAATTGCCGAGCGTCATCATGAGCGGAGGAATGATTTCAAGCAGGGATTTAAGGCTGTTTGATTGGGTATCCGCGAAACCAATCCGCAAGGCCCCCGAACTGCCCTTTTCATTCGAATCACCGGTAATCGCAAGATAGGTCACCTTACCGAGAGTGGCCATTGCGGGAGGGGGCAGCGGAGCGTCCTCAAGTTTGGCAACTTCGGCAATATCGAGTTTGAATGCAAAATCGTTGTCCTTGAACAAGGATAGTTCGGATCCGGAAAGTTTGTTTGCTACGGAACCTTCCATCGCTTCCGCCACATGTTTTTTGCTCGCGAGGAGAAGACGATCATCCTTAACCGTAACCGAAATGCCTTGAAGCATGGCCAATCCCATTGCCATGGTCAGGGGGGGTGCCGCCTTGAGCTTTTCCCAGTTCGCAGGATCCACCGACAAAGCGGCAATGAATTCAACCGGTAATCCGCCACCCATCCCGGGACCGCCCTCCGGGTTTCCCGCACTGGGGATGGATCCGGAAACGGGGCTAGAGCCGAAGGGGTCGACTTCCGCCGGGGCTTGCTCTCCTCCTCCGAACGGATCAACCTGAGGCTGGGCTTCGTTTGACGGATCTTGGCCAGGAACAGGGCCGCCGCCTTCCATCGAAACCTCGGTGAGAGCCAAGGAAATCTCTCCGGTAAAAGCCTCCAGTATGTCTCTGGGCTTGATCCCAAGCTCGGGAATCACCTGATCCAAGTCGATTTCTTCACCCGCTTCCTCGGCAATGGGCAAAAGGGTGTTTTCAAAGTAATCCGTCACCGCTTTCATGTCCAGGGAGAGAGAAAGCGCAGCCAAAGCTTTGGACGGGATCAAATCAAGCGCTCCATCGGACATTCCACCCTTGCCGAAGCGGGCGAAACCGTCGGGCACTTGGAGTTCGCCCGCCAGGACCGCTTCTCCATTCTCAAAATCAAGCGCAATTACCCCTGCCCCAGCCTCGAACATGTCGGTGAACTGATCGGGAACCTCCCCGGCCGCCCCCTCCTGAGCAAGGGCGGTTACGGCATCGAGGTTCGCCCAGATCGCGGCATCGTGCTTCTGCTTGATGAATGCCTTGAAGGATTCGTTTGATTTCGCCAAGGAGTCGGAACCATCCGCATGCATGAACTTTTCCATCTCCGTGTTCAATTTGTCAATGCTTCCACCATCTAAGTTCCAAACGACAAAAAAATCTTCGGCGACGCCTATGCAGGACAGGGAGGTGTCGGGAACGACGTAGAGATCGTATCCGTCTTTCTCCCCCGGTTTCTCAAATCCCGGAAGAAGACCCAATACGGTTTTGAATTTTGCCGCGTCATCCAGTTTGCCCGCCATGACCAGTTGACCATCGTCTCCAGGCGAATCATAAGCGGATAAAACAACCTGCAAAGGAGCCGAGGAATCAAGTCCCACCATGGACGGGTCTTTCAACACGGTGGTCAATTGCGGAGGTGCGTCCGGTGGGATTAGCGGCAGGAAATCCTGCCCGCCTTTTTCTAGGATCGCTCCGTAATCAACGAAGGCCACGGCCAAGACATCGGATGGGATGCGGTCCAAAAGCGGGATGTCGGCAAGAGACTTGGTCTTTGTTGATCCGGAGGGTTGCTTGGGCTCCTTGGTCTGATCCTCCGCTCCCGAACCTCTTCCATTTTCATCCCCTTCTTGCTAGTCTTGGGGATATTCGGTCGCTTCCTGCTTACCCTTATCCGCAAGATGATCACCCTTTTCATCGTCTCCGCCAGCCCAAAGAACAATACCCGTTATGATGGCCCCCAAACAAACGGCGCCGATGGACGAAAACAAGATGATCTTCTTTTTCTTTGAACCGCCACCTGTCTCACCGGCCACTTGTGCCTGAGCTACCTGCCCTCCGGCTCGAGCCACCTGAGCTTGAGCAGGTTGCCGGGGCTGTCCTGCCGACACTTGAGAAGCGAACCCGGGAATTTGAGACAAGGGAATCCAATTCCGTCCATCTCCGCAGGCATAATCCTCGAGGGTAAAATGTCCTTGTTGAACAAATTCGCGGAGTTGTTCTACGGAATACGGGCCATATTGTTGCTCGTTTTTGAAAATATAGATATTCATGGAAAGTAAATTTCGGGCTTAATCTTTGGTGTATCCAAATTATGAGTTTTCTAGCAACCGTTATGAGTAAGGACGAGAAAGAAAAAACCTGAACCCTTGGTTTGTCCCAAAACACGGATTGAAATAGACTGGAATTGTACACGTGAATTATTCTTCATTCAGTTAAATCCATCCACACTGTAGTTTCGATTTCATGGCGGCATCAAAACTCAAGGAAAGCACCGATTGTCCAATTTTGCCCTATGACCCGGCGGAATTTCCCAGGGAAACGCAAAGGCATTACATCACGGCAAGCGAAGAAGAAATACGCTCCATGCTTGAGACAATCGGGTGCAACTCAACGCAAGATTTGTTCTCACACATCGAAGACGACTCCCTGTTCCCCGCAAAACCCGACCTTCCGGACGAGCTGGATTATGAAGAAGCCGCGATCCGGCTTTCCGAGATCTCGAGCAAAACCAACCTGAAGAACTCGTTTGTCGGCGACATGCTTCCCGTTTGGGAGACTCATCCGATCGTTGATTTCGTCTCGAAATTACGCCCTCTTACAACTTCCTATACACCCTACCAACCGGAACGCAGTCAAGGCACCCTCGTCACGCACTGGATTTACCAATGCGCCCTTTCCGCCTTGACTGGTTTCGAGGCCATCAACACTTCGCTTTACGATCGTTCTTCGGCCCTCTTCGAGGCGATTGCCTGCGCCATCAGGACAAGTGGTCGGGGCGGCAAAATCCTACTTGCCGAAAGCCTCTTCGACGAGGATGTGGAAGTTCTGAAAACCCTGGCGAAGGAAACCCAAATTCGGTTTTCATTGGCTAAAATCCATCCTGCCAGCGGCGTGTTGGATTTTTCGTCGCTTGAAACAACCGACGAAGACGAAACCGGAGAGTACTCTGCCTTCGTCTTTCCTCAGGTCAACAAGTTCGGACTGCTTGAAAACGTAGATGCCCTAACCGACTTTGCCCGGGAGCGCGGCATGCGTTCGATCGCATCGATCGACCCCATGCTTTTGGCCACCGGGGGCTTGAAGCCCCCGAGCGAGTTTGGGGAAGAGGGCGCTGATTTCATTGCGGGAGAAGCCCAACACTTGGCCATACCCCCTTCTTTCGGAGGCCCGGGCCTGGGTTTGTTTGGTTGCCGCTTCAACGAAGAGCAAAAAAAAGACCTGCGTTCCACCCCCGGTCGATATGTCGGCAG
>JAYOII010000012.1:0-22190 GCA_038118685.1 Opitutia bacterium | reverse complement strand
AATAAAAGCCTTCGGTGAGGGTGACGTTGTGCTCTTGCTCCTTGGATGCCTCTCGTCCTGCTTCCGTGATCGGGCTGCCCATGGTGAAGGTGCCGGGTTGCACCCAGAGCATTCTCAGGTTGGCGGCGGAGGGCACGACGTGGGCCGGCCGGGTGACGTGGGCGGACCAATCGTGGGGCCAGTTTGAGTTCTTTGAGAATGAACCGTGAATCAGGCCTTTATTTACATCGGAAAGAGAAGGGGTTCCGTAAAAGGGATTGTTTAATTCAGTGACGGAAGAGATGTTCCAATCACTTAAATCCCGATTAAAAGATGTGGCACCCCCCAAAATATTTATCATATTGGTTACCGCAGATGTATCCCAGTTTCCAAGATCCTGATTGAAAGAAATTGCTTGTTCAAAAATTGAATTGAAATCAAGGACTGAGGAGACATTCCAGTCACTGATAGGTTGGTTAAAGGAGGATGAATGGGTAAACATATGGGACATGCTGGTTACCTGAGAGGTATCCCAATTTCCAATTGGTTGGTTAAACGCATAAGCTCGATTGAACATGCCACTCATATTCCTAACGCTGGAAGTATACCAGTTTCCAATATTTTGATTAAATGCTGACGCAAGATTGAACATATTCCACATGCTTGTGACTGAAGAAGTATCCCAATTCCCAATATACTGGTTAAATGATTTGGCCTCAGAAAACATCCAGTTCATAGTTGTAACGGATGAGGTATTCCAATCGCCAATGGGTTGGTTAAATGACTCAGCTCGTAGAAACATGGAATTCATATTCGTCACATTGCTGACATCCCATTCCGTGATATTCTCGTCGAAGGTGGTTCGGTCCATAAATGCCTTAAACATGCTTGTCACACCCGTCACGTTCCAGTCCTTGATGTGCCCGTAGGTGGCAGTGGCTGCGGCTTGATCGGAAAACCAGAGATCCCGGGCGGTGAAGAAGTTGGAATCGTTGAGTGGGGTTTGAGCCCGTAGGGCGAGAGTTCCGATCAGCCCAAGCAATACCCATGCAAAGACCGCCTTGAAGAAGGCGGTAGAACCGGGTGAACTGATGTTTTTCATGGGATCCGTTGGCCGATGGGCTAAAACGATGCTTATTCTGTGAAAATACAGTCCATAATTCAAACCAATAGTTTGTGTATTAAAAGAGATTGAATGAAAAGGAGTTAGGTTTTTCCTTGGCGTGAAATTTCCCAGTTCGCAAGTGAGCGCTTGAAGTTTCCCGTTCCCTTCCCTTTGCTTGATGGGATGAAGCTTCGTTTATTCCTCCTTTCCTTCTTCTTTTCACTATTCTTCTCCACTTTTGCTGAAAAGCATAGTGGGCCCAACGTCCTGATCATTTTGGCGGACGATCTGGGGTATTCCGACTTGGGTTGCTACGGGGGGGAGATCGAGACCCCGAACCTCGATGCCTTGGCGAAGGAGGGCTTGCGCTTTTCCCAGTTTTACAACACCGCCCGTTGTTGGCCGACACGGGCATCCATGATGACGGGCTACTATGCCCAGCAGGTCAACCGGGACAAGATCGCGGGCCGCAAGTTCGGGGGCAACCGGGGCGGTCGCCCAAGCTGGGCCAAGCTCCTGCCCGAGCTTCTCAAGCCGGCCGGTTACCGTTCCTACCATTCGGGCAAGTGGCATATCGACGGAAAGCCCATGCAAACGGGGTTCGACCGTTCCTATGACGTGAGCAACCACGGGTTCTTCCGTTTGAAGTTTCATTATCTGGACGGGGTCAAGCAGGGCCCGACCGAGGTGAGCGAGGATTTTTACGTCACCGATGCGATTGCCGATCATGCGGTGGATATCCTGCGTGAGCATGAAAAGAAACATGCGAAGAGCCCGTTCATGCATTTTCTTGCCTTCACCGCTCCCCATTTTCCGCTTCATGCCAAGCCGGCGGATATGGAGCGTTACCGCAAGCCCTACCGTGCGGGTTGGGATGAGTTGCGGGCCAAGCGCCATGCCCGGCAGAAGGAACTGGGCTTTGGGTTCGGCGAGCTCTCGGCGGTCGAGCGCAAGGTGGGACCGCCTTATGATTTTCCGGATGCTTACAAGATTTTGGGCGAGGGGGAAGTCAAGTATCCCGACCCGTGGGACGAATTGACGGATGTTCAGAAGACTTTTCAGGCCGACAAGATGGCGGCCCATGCCGCGATGGTCGATTCCATGGACCAGGGGATCGGGCGGGTGCTCGAGCAGATCAAGAAGATGGGCGAGTGGGAGGATACGCTGGTTCTTTTCCTGTCCGACAACGGAGCGAGCGCGGAGATCATGGTGCGGGGAGACGGGCATGATCCGAAGGCTCCGTGGGCTTCCGCCTACACCTACCTGTGTCTGGGGCCGGGTTGGTCGACGGTTTCCAACACCCCTTTTCGGATGCACAAGACCTGGGTCCACGAGGGCGGGGCCTGTACGCCCTTGGTCGCTCATTGGCCCAGGGGGATCCAAGGGAAGGGGCGGATTTCCGACCGGGTGGGGCACGTCATCGACCTGGTCCCCACGGTTCTTGAGTTGGCGGGCTTGCCTGCCGAAAAGAAAACCGGGCCGGCCTACCCGGGAACGAGCCTGAATCCCGTCTTCAAGAGGAAGGAAAAAGCCGAACCGAGGGACTTGTGGTGGGCCCACGACGGACACCGGGCTTATCGGTCGGGGGATTGGAAGATCGTATCGAAAAAGGGCAAGGGTTGGGAATTGTACGACTTGGGGGAGGACCGGACGGAACGGAAGGATTTGGCGAGTTCGAAAAAGGGAAAGGTGAAGCAACTTGCGGACAAATGGGAAAAGACGGTGGATGGGTTCGAAAGGGATTTGAAGAAATGATGGGTCTCCCGCTCTCTTGCGGAAACTTGTTCGGTTCGCTTCGCGAGGGGTTGCAAAGCCTTTGATTTTGATTTCAATGTGATCGTGCTCATGAAATTTTTCCTCTCCTTTATTCTTTTCGGTTTTTGCGTATCCCTTGCCCAGGGGGAGAAAAGGCTGGAGTTCAATCGCGATATCCGACCGATCCTCTCGGATGCTTGTTTTCATTGTCACGGGCCGGATGAGAAGGAACGCTTCGGGGGGCTCAGGCTCGATCTCGAGAGTCATGCCTTCAAGCCGGCCAAGTCGGGCTTTCCCGCCATCGTGAAGGGAGACGCGGAGGAGAGTGAGTTGATCGCCCGGATTTTCCTGCCCGATAACGATGAGGATCACATGCCCCCGCTCGACAGCGGGAAATCGATCACCAAGGAACAAAAGGAAATTTTGCGCAAATGGATCGACCAGGGAGCGGAGTATCAGGGCCATTGGGCCTTCATCACTCCGCAACGCCCGGAGGTTCCTGTCCATCCCGAGGCCAAGCATCCGGTTGATGCCTTCCTGACCACCCGGTTGAAAGCGGAAGGGTTGAGCATGAAAAAGGAGGCGGACAAGGAGACCTTGCTCAGGCGGGCGAGTCTCGACCTGACCGGTTTGCCTCCCACGCTCGAAGAGATGGATGTCTTTGCCAAAGACAAGTCTCCGAATGCCTACGAAAAGGCCTTGGACCGGTTGCTCGCTTCTCCCCATTTCGGGGAGCGGATGGCGTTGGAGTGGTTGGACTTGGCCCGTTATGCGGACAGCAACGGGTTTCAGAGCGACGGGAGCCGGGACATGTGGTTGTGGAGGGAATGGCTGATCGGTGCGTACAACCGAAACTTGCCCTTTGACCAATTCACCATCGAGCAACTGGCCGGGGATATGCTGCCCGATGCGACGCAGGACCAGATCGTGGCCACCGGGTTCAACCGCAACCATCGACTCAATGGGGAAGGGGGACGGATCGTGGAGGAATGGTTCGTTGAGACGGTGATCGACCGGGTCGAGACCACGGGTACGACTTGGTTGGCCCTGACCATGACTTGCGCCCGGTGTCATGATCACAAGTACGATCCGATTTCCCAGAAGGAATTTTTCGAGTTCTTCGCCTTTTTCAATTCCAACGACGAGAGCGGAGTGTTGGCGGCCAATGGAAAGAACGGTTTCAACACGATGCCTTTCATCAAGGTGGCGAGCGCCGAAGACAAGAAGAAGCAGGGCGAACTGGAGGCGAAGTTAAAGGAGGCCGAGCAAGCCGCCGCGCGGGCTCACAAGGCGGATATGTCCGCTGCCTTTGAAAAGTGGCTGGTTGCCGAAAGAAAAGCTCATGCTTCCAACAAGGACAAGCCGGTCTGGGTTTCCTTGAACGGGGAGAGCGTGAAGAGCAAGGGTGGGGCGACTTTCAAGAAACAAGCGGATGGTTCGTGGTTGGCGTCGGGCAAGAACCCGTCGGGGGACGTCTATGAAATCAGCGCCCCGGCGCAAGCCGGCAGGTTGGCCGGCGTGCTGCTCGAAGTTTTCCCGGACAAATCCCTTCCCAACCAGAGCTTGGGCCGGGGATCGAATGGGAATTTCGTGCTGACCGGGGTGCAGGTCGCCGTGCATCCTCCCAAGGGCAAGCCGGTGGTTTTGGATCTCAAAAGCGCAAAATCCGATTATGACCAGGCGAACTGGGAAGTGACCAAGGTTTTGAAAAATGCCCAAAACCTGAACAAGGCGGGTTCCTTGGGTTGGGCGATCAACGGAAACGAGAAGAACAAGCGTGTTCCGCGAAAGGCCATGTTCCTCGCGGCCGATGCGGTGGAGGTTCCCAAGGGGGCGAAACTGGTCGTTTCCCTCCATCACAAGTCCCAGTACGGGGATCATAACGTCGGCCGTTTCCGTCTTTCCCATACCGCGGACAAGGGGGCCTCCTTGGAGGGCAAGCCGGGGCTTTCGCCGGAAATATCTTCCCTTCTGGCCAAGGCTGACGAGGCTTTGAAGCCGGGCGAAAAGGCGAAGTTGGAAAAGCATTTCAAATCAACCGTTCCCAGCCCCTCGACCCAAGCCAAGTCGAAGGTGGAGCAGGCCAAGAAGGCTTTGGAAAATTTCAAGAATTCCCTCCCGAGCACCATGGTCATGAAGGAAAGGGCTCAACCCAAGGATGCCTTTATTCTCAACCGAGGGGAGTACGACCAGCCGACCGAGAAGGTGAGCCGGGCGTTGCCCGCGGTCTTGCCTCCCTTGCCGGAGGGCGAACCGGTCAACCGCCTGGGCTTGGCCCGTTGGCTGGTCTCGGGTGACCATCCTTTGACCGCCCGGGTATGGGTCAACCGGACCTGGGAACGTTTGTTCGGGTTCGGGATCGTGAAGACCTCGGAGAATTTCGGTTCGCAGGCGGAGTGGCCCATGCATCCCGAACTGCTCGACTGGTTGGCGGTGGAGTTCGCCAAGCCGACCGTTTTGCCCAAGGTGGCGGGCAAGCCGTCCAAGCCTTGGGACATGAAGGGGATGATCAAGTTCCTCATGATGAGCCGGGCCTATCGCCAGAGCTCGAGCGCCCCGGAGGACTTGTACCGCAGGGATCCGGACAACCGTCTGCTTGCCCGTGGTCCGCGCTTCCGCCTGACCGGAGAACTCGTGCGCGATCAGGCCTTGGCGGCGAGTGGCTTGCTGGTACCCAAGATCGGAGGGCCCAGCACTCGCCCCTACATGCCGGCGGGCGTATGGTCGGAAACCAACCGCTATGGAAATTTGCGCAACTACAAAGCGGATACGGGTGAGGGGCTGTACCGCCGGAGCATGTATACGATCTGGAAGCGCACGGCCGCTCCTCCATCGATGCTCCTCTTCGACGCTCCGAACCGCGAAACCTGCACGCCCAAGCGTTCCCGCACGAACACTCCCCTCCAAGCCCTCGCCTTGATGAACGAGGTGACTTACGTCGAGGCGGCCCGGGCCTTGGCCGAGAGGATGATGAAGGAGGGAGGGGAAAGCCCGGATTCCCGGTTGACCACCGGATTCCGTTTGGTCACCGCCCGTACCCCCGATCCCGAGACCCTCAAGGTTCTCAAGTCCGGGTTCGAGCGCAGGAAGAAGGAATTCGAAAAGGACGAGGAGGGAGCCAAGGCATTCGCCATGCAGGGGAGCTCGAAGCCCGATCCTACTCTCCCCGCCACTGAATTGGCCGCTTACTCGGCCACCGCAAGTATTTTGCTCAACCTCGACCGCGTGATCACCAAGGACTGAACTTTTACGACGATGAACGACTTCAACAACCTTCTCCTATCCAAGACCGACCTGACGGCGACGCAGGACTTTCTCAACCGTCGCGTCTTTTTGCGCAACGGGGCGGCCGCTCTGAGCGCCACCGCTCTCGCCGGTCTGCTTCCCAAGACATCGCTGGCCGGACCAGGGAGTGGTTTCCCGAATTTTCCCGCCAAGGCCAAGCGGGTGATTTATTTGTTCCAGTCGGGAGCTCCTTCCCAAATGGACTTGTTCGATCCCAAGCCGGGAATGAAAGAACACCATGGAAAGGATTTGCCCGACAGCATACGCAAGGGCCAGCGTCTGACCACCATGACTTCGGGTCAGAAGAACTTTCCCATTGCTCCCAGTATCTTCAAGTTCGCCCGACATGGAAAGTCGGGCCAATGGATGAGCGAGGTTCTCCCTCATCTTTCCAAGGAAGCGGACGAACTGTGCTTCATCAAGTCGATGCATACCGAAGCGATCAACCACGATCCGGCCATCACCTTTTGCCAGACGGGGCATCAGTTGGCCGGCCGGCCGAGCTTGGGGGCTTGGCTGAGTTATGGCCTGGGGACGGAAAACAAGGATTTGCCCGCTTACGTCGTGATGACCTCCTGGGGGACGGGCCGGCCCAACGACCAACCTCTCTACGACCGCTTGTGGGGAGCGGGTTTTTTGCCCACTCAGCACCAAGGCGTGAAGTTCAGAAATTCCGGTGACCCGGTCCTCTACCTGTCCGATCCGAAGGGTATCAACCGCAAGATGCGCCGGGATATGCTCGACGAGATCGCCCAGTTGAACCGCAAGGACAGGCAGGTGGTAGGCGATCCGGAGATCGACGCCCGGATATCCCAGTACGAGATGGCTTTCCGCATGCAATCCAGTGTGCCCGACCTGACCGACGTGTCGAAGGAGCCCAAGCATATTCTCGACAGCTATGGACCGGACGTCTTGAAGCCCGGGACCTATGCCGCGAATTGCTTGCTTGCCCGCCGCATGGCGGAGCGAGACGTGCGCTGCATCCAACTCTTTCATATGGGTTGGGACCACCACGGGGGTCTGCCCAACGCAGTCAAGGGACAGTGCCGGGACGTCGACCAACCGACCGCGGCCCTGATTGCCGATCTTCGTCAGCGCGGATTGCTCGAGGATACCCTGATTGTTTGGGGCGGGGAGTTCGGCCGGACGATTTACTCGCAGGGCAAGCTGACCGCGACCAATTACGGGCGGGATCACCACCCGCGTTGCTTTACGGTCTTTTTGGCGGGGGCCGGAATCAAGAAGGGTTATTCCCTCGGGGCCACGGACGACTACTGTTACAACATAACGGAGGATCCCGTTCACGTGCATGATTTGAACGCCACCATCATGCACTTGCTGGGGGTCGATCACAAGAAGCTGACTTACCGTTTTCAGGGTCGCGACTACCGCTTGACGGACATCCACGGACATCTCGTCAAAAAGATCATGGCTTGAGGGGGGAGTTCTCCTAAGTTTCGCTTGGCAGGGGAAGTCATTGGGTTGACAGGCGTCTTTCTTGATTTCTTTATCGTTCCAAGATGCAAACGACTGATCTATCTTTGGTTTGGCGCCTGATTTTTTGGATCGGGTTTTTTCATCCGTTGCTCGTTTTTGCATCGGAGAAGGAGGGTGCATCCGAACCGGTGGAGTCGGTCTACCGGGCGTCGGCCGAACTGGAGAAGGAACGATCCAAGCATTGGGCATGGGCCGAGCTGAAGGATTCCATTCCCCCCGTGGTGAAAAACCAAAACTGGGTCAGGAATCCCATCGACCGCTTTGTCCTTTCGAAGTTGGAGAAGGCCGGGCTTGCCCCGAATCCCGAAGCAGACCCACGCACTCTCGGCCGGCGGGCTCATTTTAATTTGGTCGGCTTGCCCGAGGTGGTGAAGGAGGAGGACGGATCGTTTGACAAGATGATCGACGAGTTGCTCGAGTCCCCCCGCTTCGGCGAGCGCTGGGCGAGGCATTGGCTGGACGTGGCCCGTTTTGCCGAGAGTCACGGGTTTGAACAGGACTACGACCGTCCGCATGCTTACCATTACCGGGATTTCGTGATCAAAGCATTCAACAGGGACATGCCTTTCGATCAATTCGTTCGTTGGCAGGTGGCGGGGGACGAAATTGCGCCGGACGATCCGTTGGCCCTGAGCGCCACGGGTTTTTTGGGGGCTGGCGTTTTCCCGACCCAGTTGACGGAGAAGGAATTCGAGTCGGCCCGGTACGATGAAATGGATGACATGGCGAACACCACGGGCATGGCTTTTCTTGGGCTGACCATTGGCTGCGCCCGTTGCCACGATCATAAATTCGATCCCTTGACCGCCAAGGAATATTACCACTTCGTTTCCACTTTCGGGCAAACCATTCGTAGTGAGATCGACGTTTCCGATGGTTCGGCCGGGCATGAGGAAGCCCTTGCGAAGTGGGAGAAAACAAAAAGGGCGCTGGTTGAGGACCGCGACCGTTTTGAGCAGGACGAGTTGTCCGGGCGTTTTGAAAAGTGGCTTTTGGATCCCCCCGAAAGTTCGGATGCGCTCGCGGTCTGGGCGATTCTCGGAAATGCCGAGCCCAAGTCCCTGGACGGCGCAACTTTCGTCCCTCAGGAGGACGGTTCTTTTTTGGTCACGGGCAAGAACCCGCGGGATGACCGCTGGGTGGTCAAGGCCGAGGTTTCCCTGCCCGGCATCCGGGCGATCCGGATCGAGGCGCTCACCGACAAGTCGATGAAAAGAAACGGACCGGGTCGGGCAAGCAACGGGAACCTTGCTTTGAGCGATATCCGGGTCTTTGCCAAGAAGATCGGAGAGGAGGGGAAGGGCAAGCCGGTCAAGTTGATCAACCCGCGGGCCGATCATCAGCAAAATACGACCAATCTTTCCATCGCTTCCTCCATTGACGGGGATAAGCGCAAAACGGGTTGGGCGGTGGACGGACAGATTGGGAAAGATCACGTTTGCGTATTCGAATTTGCCGAACCGGTGGAGAACGAGGGCGGGACGGAATTTACTTTCGAATTGGATTATTTCGTGAACGTCAGTCACGTCATCGGGCGACCCCGGTTTTCCCTGTCCTCCCAGTTGGCGCCTCCGCTCAAGGGGGAATCGAAAAGCGCGGAATTGAGCGCTTTGCTCGAGGCGGTCCGCAAACCGGGAGGGGTCGAGGGGTTGGATGAAAAACAAAAGCAGGCTTTGGCCAAGAGTTATCGCACGCTCGATCCGGAGTGGATTAGGCTGAATGGAAAACTCTCCGCCAATGAGGCTCGGAAGCCCTTGCCCAGGAAGATCAGGATGATGGTCTCGAGCGAGGGTTTCAAGCCCATGAAGCATCATGCCGATGGCCGGGGCTATCCGCATTTCTACAAGCAGACCCATTACTTGGACCGGGGAGACCCGAACAAGAAAGGGGAAGTCATCGAGCAAGGCTTTCTTCCGCTTCTGATGAGAAACGGAAAATCTTCGGCCCACTGGCAAAAACCTTTGCCGGAGGGCGCCCGGACCTCGGGGAAGAGATCGGCCTTGGCCCGTTGGTTGACCGACGTCGAGGATGGGGCCGGTTATCTCTTGGCCCGGGTCATCGTGAACCGTTTGTGGTTGCATCATTTCGGACAGGGTTTGGTCGCCACGCCCAATGATTTCGGGTGGCAGTCCGAACCGCCCAGTCATCCGGAATTGCTCGACTGGCTCGCTTTGCGCCTGATCGAGAACGGATGGAAGCTCAAGCCCATGCACAAACTGATTCTGGCAAGCGCGACCTGGAGGCAGACTTCGCAATTTTCCCCTGACAAGGCGGAGAAGGACCTGGAAAACCGTTTGCTCTGGAGGTTCTTGCCAAGGCGTTTGGACGGAGAGGTCATCCGGGATTCTCTGCTCTCGGTATCGGGCATGCTGGACGATACGATGTACGGGAAGGGAAGCCTCGACGAAAGGAGTCGCAGGCGGAGTATTTACTTCATGATCAAGCGGAGCAAGCTGATCCCGGTCATGCAGTTGTTCGATGCCCCCGAACCGTTGGTCAGTCAAGGTAGGAGAATGAACACGACCATTGCTCCGCAGGCACTGATGCTCATGAACAGCCCGAACGTGCGCGGCTATGCAAAGAACCTTGCCGGTCAGTTGGCCAAGAAGGCGGGTGATGACCTGGAGAGAGCGGTGGTCACGGGCTACGAAACGGTCTTGGGTCGCGAACCCCATGCGGAGGAATTGTCCGCCACCGTCGAATTTCTCAAGTTGCAGGAAGGTTCCTACGCCCAGGCCAAACAGGGCAACCCCCGCGAGCTTGCCCTGACTGATTTTGCCCAGACCCTGTTCGGGCTCAATGAATTCTCATACCTGAGGTAAGATGATGGACGAGGCCAAACTTATGCAGTCACCGGAATTTTCAATGAATCGGCGGGCCATGTTGGGCCGTTGCGGAATGGGGTTGGGCGCACTTGGACTAACGGGTCTTTTGCATGACGAGGGATTGCTGGGGGAGACCAATCCGTTACGCTCGAAAACCCCGCACTTTCTTGGAAAGGCAAAGTCAGTCATCTGGATCTTCGTGAACGGCGGCCCCAGTCAGGTGGACACTTGGGACTACAAGCCCGCCCTCGAAAAAATGGACGGCAAGACCATGGAGAGCTTCGACCGGTTTACGGGCTTCTTCGCCAATGCGGTGGGCGGGTTGATGAAGAGTCCCTTCGAGTTCACCCGACGCGGGGAGTGCGGCAAGCCGGTCTCGGAAATCTTTCCTTACTTGGGAGAGCACGTCGACAAAATGTCCTTCATTCATTCCGGGCACACTGAGTCCAATAACCACAGTCCGGCCTTGTTCATGATGAATTGCGGGGTTCCCCGGATGGGGTTTCCTTGCGCCGGTTCGTGGGCTACTTACGGCTTGGGTTCGAGCAGCAAGGACTTGCCTGCTTTCGTGGTGATGAGCGACCCGCTCGGGCGGGGGCTGCCCAAGGGCCATGCCGCGAACTGGGGAGCGGGTTTTTTACCGAGCGTTTATCAGGGGACCTACTTCCGGCCGACGGGCGATCCGATCGACAACCTGCACAGGCCCAAGGAACACGATCCTTCCCGTCAACGCAGGCAACTCGATTTGATGTCCAATCTCAATCGCATGGACCTCAATAGGAATCCCTTCGAACAGGAACTGGCCGCCCGCATCGAGAGTTTCGAACTGGCCTACCGTATGCAAAGCTCGGCGCCCGAGGCCCTGAACATCTCTTCGGAACCCGAATACTTGAAAAACCTTTACGGTCTTAATCAGACCAAGTCCAAGCACTTTGCCGCTCAGTGCATGATGGCCCGCCGGTTGGTCGAGCGCGGGACCCGCTTTGTTCAAATCTACTCGGGAGGCATGGCCAACCAGCGCAGTTGGGACGGGCATTCCGATATCAAGGGTAACCATTCGGGTTTTGCCGCCGAGACCGATCAACCGGTAGCGGGCTTGCTGACCGATCTTGATCAACGGGGCTTGCTCGATGAGACCCTGGTCGTATGGGCCGGAGAATTCGGTCGTTTGCCGGTTGCTCAGAAAGGCGCCAAACCCGGTCGTGATCATAACCCGCATTGTTTCACCGCTTGGCTGGCTGGGGGCGGGGTGAAGGGGGGCGTTTCCTATGGCGAATCGGACGAGGTCGGGCACAAGGCGGCGGTGGACAAGGTGCACGTCAATGATTTCCATGCCACGATTTTGCACTTGCTCGGGTTCGATCACGAACAACTGACTTACCGTTACGGGGGCCGGGACTTCCGCCTGACCGACGTGGCGGGTCAGGTGATTGCTCCGATCCTCGCCTAGCCGAGAAAGCTCTTATTCCTCTTTCCTGAATTCTTCGATCGTTTGCAGAGCCTCCTTGGCGCCCATGGCGAGAGAAAAAGCCCCCTCGGGAACTTGGTGGTCACGCGGGTTGATCCGCAGAAAGGTTCCGCCGGAGGATTGCCATGCCTGTTCGCAGGTTGTCCGGACGGTGGGTATGTTCGGGCCGGCTCCGAGCTCGATTAGGCAAAGTTTGGGGTTTTCGTTTTCCGCCAACCATTCGTTCAGTCGGGTGGCTTGTACGTTGGTTCTTCGGGGATCCCATTCCCAATCGGAAAACATGAGAATATTGGGGCGGGCCAGACCTCCGCAACCCGGGCAGGAGGGCAGGGGATCGAGGGCATGAAGGGTTTCCTCGTCCACTTCGACCCGCAGGTTCGGTGGGAGCGGCCAAATCTCCTGTCCGCACTGATTCACGCATTGGAGGTGCAGGAGGGAGCCATGGCATTCGGTGACCGCATCCTTGGCGAAACCGGATCGTTGAAAATGTCCGTCGACGTTGGAGGTGAAGACAAAGGCGGACAGGTTTTGTTCGCTGATCCATTTGAGCAGAAGGGAGAATCCGCGGTGGGGGTCGGTTTTGCGATAAAGATTGAGCCGGTGCCCGTAAAAGCCCCAAGCCAGTCCGGGGGATTCCCTGAACCAACGCGGGTTGGCCATTTCTTCGAATTGGATCCCGAGCTTGGCCAAGGGAGGGTAGGCTTTCCAAAAGCCCGAGGTGCCTCGAAAATCAGGCAGTCCCGAATCGACCCCCATTCCCGCCCCCGCGCCAATCAAAAGGGCTTCCGCTTGAGAAAGGGCTTCGGCAAAGGATTGGACCTCCGATCGTTCTCGTTCGTTCATTTGTAAAATAATGAAAACCTTGGCTTTTTTCTTTGAATTGCGATGCGGATGGTTGTTACCTTCCTACTCGGCTTTACAAACTGAACTTGAAACACAAATTAGATAGCGTTGTCACGACTATCCTGTTTTCCCTATGCGGGTTTTCGGGGTGCGTGACCTTGGAGAATGAAGTTCCGCTTCCCCCATTGTATTCAAACGAAAGTGAAATCACCTACGATCTGCCCCAAAGGGATGAAGTCATTGCCCAACCGGTTACTCCTTTGCTGCAAAGATCGGGTGGTTTGGCTTTTTCCGAGCAGGGAACCTTGTTCTTCGCCAATCATGAGAAGTCGGGAACGATCGGAAAGTACCAACTGGGACAAGAGAGCAAACCGGAAACCTTCATCGACTTGTCCGAGTGGATTTCCTCTTCCGGCGACCAGGACTTGAGAGTCGAGGGCCTGCGCATCGACGCCAAGGGCAGGCTTTTGATCGCTGAGGCGGGGACGGGCAAGCTCATAAGGGTTTCTCCGGATGCCAGAAAATTGGAAATATTGGCCGATTCTTATGATGGATACCGTTTTGCCACCGTGAAGGATTTGGCGATTGGTTCCAATGGCGATCTGTACGCGAGCTCACCTTATTCCGGAACCGTTTACCGGATCAGGCCGGATGCCGGTTACGTGGGCATCCTGAACGAGGATCTCGTCCGGGTGGAAGGTTTGGCCATTAGTCCGGATGGGAAAAGCCTGGTGGCTGCCGAACCGGATGCGTCCAGGATCGTTGTTTTCGACATACCGGATGAATTGGAACCCGTGACCTCTTGGACTTTGGTTGATTTTTCTCCTTCTGGAGTCGAACCGAAGGGAGTGGTCTTCGATGAGAAAGGTCGGTTGTTCGTGGCCTTGGGAGACCGGGAGGAAGTAAGAGTATTCGATCTGGTCAAAGGCGAGGAGTTGGTCGTCTATGATGCCGGTGGGGTTGCCGAAAGCCTGACCTACCGGGACGGATCGCTTTTCGTTTCGGGGGGTGACCGTATCCGCCGGATACGTTTGCGAGCGAAGTAAAGTCCTTCCTTATTGGGTGGAACGGTATTTCCGCTCTTCTTTGTTGCGAGAATTCAAAATGACGTAGGATTTGCCGTCCGAAGAGACCGAAAGCTTGATGAAATGCCCTTTGCAGTTTTTCGAGTCGGTCAGGTTGGCAATCAGAACCTCTTCGGTGTTGTTGTGAGCATCTTCCCGAAGGTTCTTGTGGACTTGCCAGATGGCTTGAACGGATTTGCCGCTCTTTGACGCTTGGAAGCTTCCCTCGTTGCACCCCTTCTTGTGTCCGTTGTTGAAAATCACTACGGTGGGAGATAGGCTTTGAATGAGAACCGGATTGTTGGAGGAGTCCAGACCGTGGTGATTGATTTGAAAGACGTCGACTTTCCCCGCCAGCGGAGAAATGAGGTTGAACGGGGTAACCAACTTGGCCTCGACGTTCCAAGTAACGTCTCCCCCGTCGAAGAAGGAAAAGTCCCCAAAAGTAAAAAGGGTGGCCACGCTGTTTGCATTGTCGGAAAGATCTTCCGGCTTTTCCGGTACAGTTCCTGTGAGTGGGTTGCGGGGCAGTCGAACGTTGGATGGGGGCCGGATTGTCTTTTGGTTGGCGGCCACGCAGGTCACCCGTAGTCGAGCCGAACCCTTGGCCTGTTTGAGAGGATAGTCGTAGCCCGGTTGGACGACGTGCCGGTTTTCGACCTTCATGTCGCGGTAAGGCTTGATCAACTGGGGAAAGATTGGGTTTCTACGATGACGGTCGGGGTTCTTTTTGGGAATTCCGTTGTCGTGTACGGTCCCTATGGGCATCAGGTTGGCAAGCATGGCCGCTCCCCCGTAGTGGTCCCCATGGAAGTGGGTGGTGATCAAGTGGTCGATCTTTTTCAAACCAGCCTCTCGCGTGGCAACTCGATGGATGCGTCCGGCGTCTCTCGTACCCGGGTTCCCGGTGTCGATGAGGATGGATTCACCCGCCGGGGTTTTGATCAAGGTTGCCGCTCCCCCCTCCACGTCCACCCAATACAAGTCGAGGGTTGTTCCTGGAAGGGGGGATGGCCAAGGGCAAGGAAAGCAAGAAGGAGGGGCATTCGGTTCATCCGTATATCTAACAAGCCAACCAAGGTTTTTCACAAGCTTTTTTCTTTGGTAATAACTTCTCTTTGACTTAGGGGGTGGGGTCTTCAGATTCGATGAAGTCAGATCAACCTGATTTTATTATGGATGAGGAATTTCTTCACTTATTTGAAGAGTCGCCAGCGTTGCGGCTCATGCGTGGCCGTTTAGGTTCATTTGTCGTGGGCTTCTTTTTGAAGACCTTCAAGCATTGGGGAGTGGTCGAGGCTTCCGAAGAGGAACTCGGGGCAACCCTCGCCGAACACATCGAGCAAATGAGGGAACTCGAGGATTTCGACGCACCCAAACGCTTGCCTCAGGAATACTTGGACGAGTGGTGCGATGAGGAACATCGTTACTTGACCAAAGTATACAATGAGGAAAAGGAGGAATACGTTTTCCGCCTCACGAGGCATTCGGAAAAGGCGCTCAGTTGGTTGCAGGACTTGCTGGCCATGCAGCACAGGGGGTATGCCACCACCGAGTCTCGTTTCAACCGGATCATGCTGGAGATGCAAAACCTCGCTCAAGGAGTCAATGCGGATCCGGAGGCCAGGATCAGGGAACTTTCCCGGAAGCGGGAGGAGATTGACGAGGAGATTCGGAGAATTCAGGAGACCGGCGAAGCTCCGATCTTCGGCGAAGACGTGATTCGTGACCAAGTTTACGACCTTTCCGATTTGGTCGAGCATTTCCTCTCCGACTTCCGGGCAATCGAGGAGTTCTTCAAGGATCATGCCAGGGAGATTTCCACCCTGTATGCTCAAGGGGAAGCTTCCAAAGGCGATATTGTCGAGCATGTCTTGGACTCGGATGAGGAACTTCGAACCTGCGACCAAGGAAAAAGTTATTTCGGCTTTCGCAATATGATGACCAATCCTTCCTTGGCTCGCCAACTGAGGAATTTGGCCGAGCAAACTTCGCAAATAGCTCGAAGGAGAGGGCTGGACCCCAACAAGACCTTCCTGAATCTGGGAGATCGTCTTTTCGGAGAAGCCGGTGCGGCTCACGGAGCTTACGGGCGGATTAGCCGAAAGCTTCGTCAAGTTGTGGGCGAGCACTCGGGTGGCGGCGGTCGACACGTGAGAGATACCTTGTCCAAGATCAGGCGGCAGGCCTTCCGTCTCCGGGAGCAACCGCCCGAGGATTGGGATTTCGAGATCGAGATTCGACCCCAATTGTTCGGTCTGATGGAATCCGAATTTTGGGAACCCAAAGCAGTCGAGCCTTTTGCCGCAATAAGCAAATCCAAAACGGAGGATCCGGAGTGGATGAACGAAATTCTTCAATCCGTCGGAGCCCCTCTTGATTTGCGTAAGTTCCGGGATCGCGTGGAAGAAGTCCTTGGTGAGCGGGAGACCACCAGCCTTTCCGAAATGGTGGAGATGTACCCTTTGGAGCGCGGGATTGTGGACGTGGTCTGTTACCGCGTCGTTGCAGGCGAGGACAGTCGTCATGAGATCCTGAGGGACGAGGTCGTTCACATTGACTTGAATCGACCGGCTCAACCCCGATACGTCGAGGTGGAAGAACTCATTTTTCAAAGATAAACAATATGAATCCAGCAATCACTCACAGACACGTTATCGTTCGCCTGTTGAACGGGCCAATCTACCAAGAGGATTTGGACCTTTGGGGTCGCCTCGGGGCCGAATGGGAAAAAATCAAAAACCATTTTTTCGAGATGGGCTTGGAGGTCGCTCGCGACGATTCGGCTGGGTATGCTTTTATTCGTCAGCGCGAAGACGAGGCGACGGAAGAAGACGAGGGATGGGAGGATGATGCGGTCGCCCCTTTGCCGAGAGTCCTGAGGCGCACCCGCCTGACCTATCACCAGACGATTTTCATGGTTTTGCTGAGGGAGGAACTCATGCGCTTCGAGCAAAACCAAGAGGAAGGGGACCATCTTTACCGGTCCGCCCTCGACTTGAGGGAAATCATGACTCCTTACTACCCCGAATTGCATGACGAGAAGAAAATTCACCGCCAAATTTCATCCCTCGTGAGCCGGTTCGAGGAATGGGGGATTTTGAAGAAAGTTCGGGACAGAGAAGAAGGCCTGTACCGAGTGGAAAGAATCATCAAGGCCAAGTTGCCACCTGAAAAACTTGCCGAAGTGCGGGATCAAATAAAGAGGCGTTTGCCTGAAATCGACGACGAAACGGAGGAAGAAGATGCTTGAGTCTCAACTGGAACTGGAATTTTCGCCGGACAAATCGACAGCCGGTTACCGTCTGCACGAATTGTCTCTTTTGAATTGGGGAACCTTTCACAACGAAGTGTATTCCATGCGTCCCGATGGAAGGACTTCCATGGTGACGGGGAGAAACGGTTCGGGCAAATCGACCATAGTCGATGCTCTTCTCACCCTTCTCGTGCCTAATCGCGTACGCAACTACAACGTGGCTTCGAGCCAAGCGGGCAGCCGGGAAAGAAACGAGCGTGATTACGTTTTGGGAGCCTATTCCGAAGTTCATGATGCGACCACCGGTCAAGGTCGCAAGGAAACCCTGCGCAAACCGGGTGAGTCCTATACCGTGCTGCATGCATGGTTTTACAACGAGGCTTACAAAAGCGACGTTTCCGTCGCCCAGGTCCTTTGGTGTTTGCCGAGCGGAAAGGTTGAAAAGATTTACATCGTCGAGAAGAGAAAACTTTCCATCGAGGAAGATTTCAACGAACTCGGCGACGTCGACAACATCCGGAGGATTATCAAAGAACGCGGGCTCGTTTCCTTCGATTCGTTTACTGCCTATCATAAGAAATTCGAGTCCATGTTGTTCATGGATACGGATTTGGGCAATCGTTCGCCCATGTCCATTTTCAACCAGGCGGTGTGTATCAAGGATGTCAAGGATCTCACTCAATTCATTCGTGAACACATGCTGGATGACGGCGGTTCGAAAGAGAAACTGTTGGCTTTGCAGGAACGTTTTGATGATTTGCGCAGTACGCACCGAAGGATTGAAACCGCGGCCTGCCAGCTCGAGCAACTTGAGGAGATCAAGGAAACGCACGACTCCTATTTGGAATCCTTGGAGCAACGTGACCATGCCGAGGATCTGCACCGGGCCATAGAACCTTACTATGCTCAATCCGAATTGAATTGCCGGGAGGAACTCGTTGACGAGCTCAAGCATCAGGAGGAGGCGGAGCGGGCGAGGTTGAAGAGTTCGCGGGTGGAGGTCGACCGTTTGCGGGAAAAGCTCAATCACTTGGAGCGGGCTTTGTCAGACAGTGACGAAAACCGCAGACTCGAGCAAGTCGGAGCTGAGATGGACCGCTTGAGGGACAAGAGGGAAGTCGTGTCCAAGAGGGCATCCACTTTCGAGCGACATCTTTCTTCCTGGGAAAAAGGTTCGGTCGTTAAGGAAGAAGAGGATTTTCTTACTTTGCGCAGGGAATTGGATACTCAATTGCCGCGTCTCGAGGCGAAAGTCGCCGAGCTTGATGAGAAAATCCCCGAAGTTTCCTACCTTTTGCGAAAAGCCAACGAGCGAGTTGAATCTCTGGAGGACGAACGAAGCTTTCTGCTCGAAGCCAACTCCAACGTTCGACCCGAGGTGGCCCGGTTGCGCAACGCCCTAGCGTCCCATTTGGATCGTGACTCGGCGGAACTTCCCTTCGTCGGTGAATTGATTCAGGTTGTTCCGGATGAGGACAAATGGACCGGTCCTATCGAAAGGCTTCTTCGTTCTTTTTCTCTGAGCATCGTTCTTCCTCCTAAGCTTGCCAAGGAAGCGGAAGCTTATCTTGAGGAAAATCATCTTGGTGATCGTCTTGCTTTCATTTGCCCCCAACCTGATCCTAAGGAGCCAAAGCTTCACGAAGACTCCGTCGTTGCTAAGCTAGCCGTGCGCGCTGAGTTGGATGAGATCCGGCAGGTTTGGCTTCGTTCGGCCTTGGCCGAAAGGTTTCCCCATCTTTGCAAGACAAAGCGTGATGCGTCCTTCACCAAGGCAAAGTTTGCCATCACCTTGGACGGGTTGATCAAAAGCGATGCAATATTACGGGAGAAAGACGATACGTTTTTTCTGGAAGATGCCACCAATTGGGTCATGGGTTGGGACGTCAGCCCCAAACAGAAAAATTTGGATGATGCTTTGACCAAATGGAGAGAGGAAGTGGACCAGTCGGGCAGAGCGTTGAGGGAAGCCGAATCCGAGAGACAAAGCCTACGGAGCAAACTCAGAGCCGGTGCTCAATTGCAGGCATGCGCGAATGAATTTTCCGATATCGATCACGTGGGGTTGGCAACGAGAATTGCCGATCTCGAGGAAGAGGAACGAGTCATTGTCGGTGGTTCCGACGTTTTGAAAAAACTGAAGGAAGACCGAGATTCCGCTGAGGAGAAACTCGAAGAATCCCAAAAGACCCGGGATGAGGTTCTGCAAAGGATCGGTGGTGTTGAGGCCCGTGCGGAACGCAACGAATCCCGAATTTCTTCTCTTCGGGCTTTACTCAAGAAAAGCAAGGAAGAGTTTCTCGGCTCCATGGAGGCTGAAGGCGAATCCGACGAAGATCAGAATGATCAGGCGGAGGAAGCTCTGCAGGCTCTTTTTGACAAGATCAAAGAAGATTTTGGTACGCCTCCCGAGCAACCGGACCAAATCGAAGAATCCGCCCGCCATGCCGCTCATAAACTAGAGGGAAGGATTCAAAAGCTGGAGTCGGGGCTGGACAAGTTCCGGGACAAAAACGTCGCCGCCATGCAGCGCTTCATCGGTGATGCCCGAAACCAGGCTTTCCGGGATGATTTGACTCTTGATCTCGAAGAAGGGTACAAGGATGAAACCTATGCATCGTTCAGGGAAATCCGCAGGCAAATTGAGGAAGAGGATTTGGCCAAGAACCGGGAGCGTTTCGAAGAACTTTTACGCGTACAGGTTCCGGAGGAGGTTTCAGGATTCAGTGAGGCTTTGGAATCTCACAGGGATCGTATACGCAAGAGAATCAACGAACTTAACGAGCATCTCTCCCGGGTGACCTTCGACCGGAAGGAAGAAACCTTCATTCAACTTAAGTTCGAGGATGCGGGAGATGATGGAGTGCGGCGTTTCAAAAAACTCAGGCGACATGCGTTGGAGGGTGACTTGGAAGCGGATGACGAGGATGAGCGGCGTCGTGAACGTTACCATCGCGTCGAGCAGTTCCTCGCGGAACTTGAACAGGACGACAAATGGACGGAGCGAGTGATTGACGTTCGCAACTGGTTCCGCTTCCGGGCTGATGAGTTCTACAAGGGTGAAGAAACCTTGCGTCAAAGTTATAGCGGAGCCGCCGGAAAGTCAGGTGGTGAAAAGAACCGTCTTGCCTCCACCATTTTGGCCACTGCCATCGCTTACCAATACGGGATCGACGTCGGAGGCAAACAAACGGAGACATTCCGTTTGGTCGCGGTGGACGAAATGTTCAGTAAAACCGATGATGAATTTTCCCAGTTTCTTCTCGATCTGTTCAAGGAGTTTCATCTTCAATTGCTTATCGTCCAACCTCTCGATGCCAAGATTCACGTCGTTCAGAAGTACGTCGAAAGGTATCATGTCGTCGAGCGTCGGGACGGGGTATCCTTCGTGGGAGATCTCAGCGTAAGGGAGTACCTCGGTGAGCAACTGAACTCAGAAGACGAAGAGGCTCACGAAGAAGTGGAAGATGACAAGGTGGAAACCGAATCATAGGGTTTCTCCCTATCTTTGAATTGGAGTAGGCTTTGCCCTCATTACCCTTTTCGGATGAGCGAATACCAACCTGACCCATCGCGTTACGACGGTCGCATGCCTTACCGTAAATGCGGTCGTTGGGGCGTTAAGCTTCCGGCCATTACGCTCGGATGCTGGCATAACTTCGGGGGTAATTCCCCAACTCAAATTCAAAGAGAAATGATTTATTCGGCCTTTGACGCCGGGATTACTCATTTCGATCTGGCAAACAACTATGGCCCGCCCTATGGCTCGGCTGAGGAAAACGTTGGCGCTATCCTAAAGGATTTGCCGCGGGACGAGATTCTGATTACGAGCAAAGCGGGATACGACATGTGGCCCGGACCCTATGGAGAGTGGGGATCGAGAAAGTATCTTTTGGCCAGTTTGGATCAGTCACTCAAGCGGACGAAGGTCGATTACTTCGACTTCTTCTATTCGCATCGCTTCGATCCGGATACCCCCTTGGATGAAACGATGGGAGCTCTTGATACAGCTGTTCGTCAAGGAAAGGCTCTTTATGCAGGAATCAGCAGTTACTCGGCTGAGTTCACGCGCGAAGCCTCCGTCATATGCAAGGACAATGGTTTTGCCCCCTTGGCCATTCATCAACCGAATTATTCCATGCTGAATCGATGGATTGAAGACGGATTGACGGATGCCTGTGAGGAAATCGGTCTCGGCATTATTGCTTTTTGTCCTCTTTTTCAGGGATTGCTTACTGATAAATATCTCGGTGGCATTCCGGCGAATTCCCGGGCTTCTCTCGAAAATTCACCTTTGCGCAAAAACGAAGTAAGCGATCAAAACATTCGGGTTATCCACGAGTTGAACGATCATGCCAAGGAAAGAGGTCAAACCTTGGCTCAAATGGCCTTGTCCTGGGTCTTGCGGGACAAGCGGGTGACCAGCGCCCTGATCGGAGCAAGCTCGGCATCACAGATTCTCGAGAACGTGAAATCCGTTACGCAAACTGACTTTAGTCCCGATGAGCTTCGGAAACTCGACCGTATTTCGACGAAGATCAATTTACCCAAGTCACTTTGGTCGACGGAATAGGGTGGGGCGGGACCCATTCCCGAGCTAATTTACGCAAATTCGATTCGGACCGTTGCGGGTGTGCTCAAGGCAGTGCGTCTTCAAATTGATTGGTCGAGTAGTTGTAGTAACGAACTTCTCCTTTTTGGTTGGTAAGGAAGTAAATCCAATTTCCCAAATTGGATTGGTAGAGAAAGGGGTATAAGCCTTTTTTTGACCAAACCCAACCTCTCGATTCGGACCATGCCCAAATGCCATTGAAGTCGTCGGATGAAAGATACAGCCATCCGTGGTCAAAGTGATAGATCCAGCCATTGTTGAAGTTCTTGTAACGGCCGAACCAAGGATTTCGTATCCATCCAGCGTTTTCTTCAACCGAATCGATTGCAAGAATCGAAAGGGCTTCCTGCTCGGGACCTTGGTTGTCCTTGTTCAGATTTCCTTCTATTGAAATTTTTCGAACGTTCCCCAATGCGGTTCGGCGAGGTGTTTGAGCGTAGGATCTGAAATAAAGAACTTGATGAGTACCCGTGTCAATGTTTGCGCTGAAAACACCTGAGC